>JADGON010000344.1 GCA_017882945.1 Acidimicrobiia bacterium
TCCGCAAGGAGATGGACGCGACCTACAAGGCCGGGCGCAAGGAGACCCCGGACTTGTTCCGCAGCCAGCTCCCGCTGATCCGCCAGGTGCTCGAGGCGCTCGCGATCCCGACCCTCGAGGTTCCGGGTGTCGAGGCGGACGACGTCATCGGCACCCTCGCCGTGCGTGCGGGCGCTCAGGGCATGGAGACGATCGTCGTGACCGGGGACCGCGACTCGTACCAGCTCGTGCGCGATCCGCACATCAAGGTGCTCTACAACAAGCGCGGCGTCTCGGACTACGCGCTCTACGACGAGGCGGGGATCCTCGAACGGACCGGAGTCACGCCCCGGCAGTACGTGGAGTACGCCGCGCTCCGGGGTGACAAGAGCGACAACCTCCCGGGAGTGCCGGGCATCGGCGAGAAGACCGCGGCCAAGCTGATCAACACGTACGGGACCCTCGAAGGCATCTTCGAGCACCTCGACGACCTTCCGCCGAAGCAGCGCGAGAACCTCGCGGAGTTCCACGAACAGGTGTTGCACAACCGCGAGATGTCGGTGCTGCGGACCGATCTGGACCTGGATCTGGATCCCGACGACCTGCGGATGGGTGGGTGGGATCGAGAAGCGGTGCAGCTCCTGTTCCAGCAGCTCGAGTTCCGCCTGCTGTACCCGCGCCTGCTGGAGGCGTTGGGTGATGCCGGCGAAGTTGCCCCGCCGGGCGAATCACTCGACGCGTCGGTACGCACCCTGCGAGCGGCCGACGAGATCGTGGAGCACCTGGCGACTCTCGCACAGGACGGCAATCGCTACGCGCTGGAGCCCCGGTGGGACAACGACGCGCTGCGCACCTCGCTGCAAGGGCTGGCGATCACCGGATCAACCGAAGACGCGGTGTACCTCCACGTCGAGGACCTCCGTGCGGGTCCGGTCACGGCAGAGCTGACGCGCCTGCTCGGTGTCGACGGGCCCCCGCTCGTCGCGCACCGGGCGAAGGAGCTGATGCACGGCTTGCACGACGCGCTCGGGATCGACGTGCTCACGCTCGAGCTCGACACCGCGCTGATGGCGTACCTGCTCGACCCCGGGGAGCGGAAGTACGACCTCGAGCAGCTCGCGTTGCGCTTTCTCGAGCTGGAGCTGACCTCGCCCGACCGGGAGGAGGGGACGCTCGATCTCGACGGGGAAGCCGCGCCGGACGAGACCGGGCGCCGGGCGATCGCGGTGCTGCGCCTGGCCGGCGCGCTGGCCGAGGGTCTCGAAGCGCGCGAGCTCTCGGACCTCTATGAGCGCGTGGAGCGACCCCTCGTCCGCGTGCTCGTGAAGATGGAGGACGCCGGGATCCGGATCGACCGGGCATTCCTCGAGGAGCTCCGTTCGGAGCTCCAGTCCCAGTGCGACGATCTCGAGCGGAAGATCCACGCGCACGCGGGTGAGCCGTTCGTCGTGAACTCGGTGCCGCAGCTCCGGCGGATCTTGTTCGAGAAGCTCGAGCTCACGCCGGTCAAGCGCACCAAGACCGGGCCGTCGACCGACGCCGATTCACTGGAGAAGATGGCCGCCGCGAACGCGCACCCGATCCTCGACGACCTGATGCGATACCGAGAGGTCGAGAAGCTCCGCAGCACCTACGCGGACGCGCTGCCGCCCCTCATTCACGAGGACGGCCGGATCCACGCCACCTTCAACCAGATCGCTACGACCACCGGTCGCATCTCGAGCGAGAACCCGAATCTCCAGAACATCCCGGTCCGGAGTGAGGAGGGTCGCGAGATGCGCCGCGCGTTCATCGCGGACAAGGGCGCAGGCCTTCTCGCTGCGGACTACTCGCAGATCGAGCTGCGCGTGCTCGCGCACCTGGCCGAGGACCCTGGTTTGATCGATGCGTTCGCCCGCGGCGCCGACGTCCATACGATCACCGCGGCGAAGGTGTTCGATGTCGACGAGGAGAAGGTCGACGCGTTCCAACGGCGGTTCGCGAAAGTCGTCAACTACGGGCTCGCGTTCGGGATGGAGGCCTACGGGCTCGGGCAGCGGCTCAAGATCCCGACCGACCAGGCCAAGGAGATCCTCGACAGCTACTTCGAGTCGTTCCCGAACGTGCACGCGTTCATGGAGAGCACGATCGTCGAGGCCAAGCAGCGCGGCTACACGACGACGCTGCTGGGTCGGCGCCGCCAGATCTCGGAGCTCGCGTCGGACAACTTCCGCATCCGCCAGATGGGGGAGCGGATGGCGCAGAACGCGCCGGTCCAGGGTTCGGCGGCGGACATCTTCAAGCTCGCGATGGTCGAGCTCGATCGCGTCCTCGAAGCGCGCGACCTTGAGACCCGCATGATCCTCACGGTGCACGACGAGCTTGTGTTCGAAGTGCCGCTCGACGAGCGAGAAGTCGTCGAAGGGCTCGTGCGCGAGGTCATGGAGTCGGTGATCGAGCTCAGGGTCCCTCTGGTCGTGGACCTCGGATTCGGAACGAATTGGGCCGAAGCGAAGTGACGGCCGTGGCCGGCCGCAGCTCCCTGCGCCGACCACTCCTCCTCGGGGCACTCGTCGCGCTCGGCACCGGCGCGGTGTTCGCGATTGCGGTGACGACACACCAGCACTCGCTCGACCTCGCGAGCGACAGCCCGCACTTCGAGGCGATCGCACGCCATCCGTGGGGCGATGGCTCGGACATCATCGCTCCGTCGATCAACGGGACGGCGTACCGCTACGGGCGGATCCTGTACCCGTTGCTGGCCTGGGCGATCGCGGGCGGTCAGTCACAGCTCATCCGCCTCAGCCTCAGCATCGTCTTCTCGGTCTCGCTCGGCGTTGCGGTCGGGCTGGCCGCGTGGTTGCTCGCGCAGCGGGGCCGTAACCCACACGCGGCTTTGGCGATCCTTGCGACGCCGTTCGTGCTGTTGTGGCTTCGCGACCCGGTGTTCGTCGCGGATCCGACTGCAATGGCGCTCGTGCTCGCGGTCTATGTCGCGTTCACCTGTCGACGCGACGGGATTGGACGAGGACTCGCGGCATTGGCGTTCCTGACGCGCGAGACAACGGTGCTCGCGTTCCTCCCGGTCATCTGGCGCGACCTGCGGCACGGCACGAATCGCGGTCGGCTCGGGTGGGTGGCCGCGGCGGTGCCGTATCTGGGGTGGGCCGTGACGTTGCGGATTCGGATGGACTCGTGGCCCTTCACCGATCCGGCACCTTCGCGCCGCGAAGCGCTCGCGTTGCCGATGACCGGCATCATGGACGGGGTCGGTCGAGCGAGTGACGGGCAGCTTGCGCTCGGCGTGGCGATCGGGGTCGGGAGCCTGGCGCTTGCGTGGGTCGGTTGGCGGGCGAGGTCATGGTTCCCGGTCGCGGCCGGCGCGGCGTTGAGCGCCTGCGTGATCCCGTTTCTGGGGCCGAACGTCTGGCCGTTCCCGTTCGAGTTGTCACGCGTGCTCTTCGTCGTCCAGGTGCTCGGCGTTCTCACGTGGATCGGTGGCGACGCGCGTGTCGCGCGGGAACCCCTGCGGGAGTGAGCGACTACGGCGACGGGGTGGCGTCGTCCGGCGCGTCTTCGTAGTGCGCCAGCACGATCTCGTGGCGTCTCCGTCGTTCCTCGATGAGGAGCTCCCATTCCTCACGCAGCACGACCCGCTCTTCGCTGCGCCGCCACACGAGGACCACGACCGCTCCGGGCCAGCCGCCGAGGAGGTACCCACCCTTCATGGCGTGGCGCCACGTCTTGCGGTTGCGGTACCCGGTGACGCGCCAGATCCCCCCCGGGATCCGGGCGAGATCCGCGGTGCCGCGCACGACGATGGGGAACGCGACGACGTAGCCGACGAGTGCCAACACGGCGACGGGAAAGAGCAAGGTCATCGCGAGCCGTCCCCCCAGACTGCGGCGTGCCGACCCACCATGATGGCGCGGCCCCGGCGCCAA
>JADGON010000061.1 GCA_017882945.1 Acidimicrobiia bacterium
CCCGCGGCCGAGCGCCGCCCGATGCGTGCTCCCCGGACGCGAACGCCACCGCGAGCGCACCTCCCGCGAGCACCGTCGACATGATCGCCACGAGAGCAATCCGACGGGAAGTCACCTCCCCAGCGTCGCGCGCCGCTCATGTCGACCCGGTGAGGACGCCCCTGGCTCCGTGCGCGCACCCTCGCATGACAGGCTGGTCGTAGGGTGGGTGCCGGCCAAGAGGGGGAGGCGATGACTGACCGGGATCGACCGGCCGAGGACGAGCCGGCCTCCCCGGGCACCGGGACTCCCGAGGATCTACCGGCCCGTTTGAGCCGGCTCGAGCGCAAGCTGCTCGACCCCGGTCTCGATGTGGCGCGTTCACTCGGTGGACGCGTGGTTCCCGCGTGGCGGCGGGTGACGCATCGTGAGCCTCGAGTGCCGGCGACGATCACGATCCTCATCGCGATCGGGCTGATGGCCGCGCTCCCCGCCCGCGTCGCGAACCGACCCCGCTGGCTGGTGCCGGCGCTGGCGGGACTCCTCCTCGTCGGAATCCTCGTGGCCAACACCCGTTTCGTCGGTGGGCGAACCCGCGTGCTGCGGGTGGCGAGCCTCGTGCTGATCGCGCTGTTGAGCATCGCCAACGCCGCGTCCGGCGTGCGCCTCGTCGTGGATCTCGTCGAGTCGAAGGGCATCAAGGATCCCGCCGAGCTGCTGCTCACCGGCGCCTCGATCTGGCTCACGAACATGATCGTGTTCGGGCTGTGGTACTGGGAGTTCGACCGAGGTGGTCCCGTCGCCCGCGCGCTGGCAGTCCACGAGTACCCGGACTTCCTCTTCCCCCAGATGGCCAGCCCCGATCTGGCCCCGCCCGATTGGGAACCCGAGTTCCTGGACTACCTCTACCTGTCGTTCACCAACGCCACCGCGTTCAGCCCCACCGACGTGATGCCCATGTCCCAATGGACCAAGCTCACGATGCTGGCGCAGTCGGTGATCTCACTGGTCATCGTCGTGCTCGTGATCGCCCGGGCCGTCAACATCCTGCGCTAGTG
Source organism: Acidimicrobiia bacterium (assembly GCA_017882945.1). GTDB lineage: Bacteria > Actinomycetota > Acidimicrobiia > IMCC26256 > JAENVU01 > Chersky-806. The sequence continues at coordinate 1,038 of JADGON010000061.1, forward strand.
AGCCGATCAGGCCACGGAACCGGCCGGGGCGGTAGAGTCAGCCGCCAATGACCCCGCCCGTGGATCCCTCCGCGACCCTGACGGTGGTCGAGCCCTCAGCTCCTCCCCCGCCGACCGGTGCCGCCACCCGGTACGGGCGCGCGGCCTGGCGCCGCCGCTGGGTGATCCTGTGGGCCGTGGCCCTCGTCACCTTCATCGTCGTGGTCGGGCTTCCCACGTCACGACCCCAGATCTTCGGCGTCGTGGGTCTCGGGCTCATCGCGTCCTGCGCCGGCACCGAGGCGAGGTGGAGGCAGGTGATCGTCGACTTCGTGCCCTTCTTCGTCCTGCTGACCATCTACGACGCGTTGCACGGTGCGGCCGGCCACTGGTTCCTCCCCCACGCGATCCCCCAGATCAAGGTCGACGAGTGGTTGTTCGGCGGCACGGTCCCGACCGTGCGCCTCCAGCACGCGTTCTACACCCCGGGCGTCGCGCACATCTGGGACTATGCGGCGTTCGCGGTGTACATGACCCACTTCATCTTGCCGTACGTCGTCGCCGGGCTGCTCTGGAAGTACGACCACCCCGCGTTCCGCCGCTGGGCGGTGCTCTTCATCGGTCTCAGCTTCGCGTCGTTCCTCACCTACGCGATCTATCCCGCGGTGCCACCGTGGATGGCGAGCCAGAACGCGCACCTCCAGCCGACCGCGAAGATCATCGACGAGATGTGGGCACACGTCGGGTTCGCGAACGGATCGAGTGTCTTCTCGGCGACCGGCCACTACGCGAACCCGGTCGCCGCCGTGCCCTCGTTGCACACGGCCTACGCGTTGCTCTTCACCCTGTTCCTCTGGAGGCGGGCCGGGAAGTGGCGCCCGCTCCTCGCCCTCTACCCGATCGCCATGGCGGTCACCCTCGTCTACACGGGTGAGCACTACGTGATCGACATCATCCTCGGATGTCTCTACGCGACAACCGTGTTCGTCGTCGGGTCGAAGCTGCTCGACCTCTGGGAGCGTGGCCGGTTCCGCGTCCGGACACCACCGATGGACCGGGTTCCTGCCTGACGGCGGAGCGCCCCACTCCGATCAGCAGGTCGGATTCGCAATGGTCCCGTCGGTCATCATCGTGCGGCACAGGCGCGCCCGCGCGAGCTGGCCTTTCGTCACGATCGTCCCGGTGAGGTCGGCGCCAGTGAGGTTGGCCCCGGACAGATCAGCGTTGTGCAGATCTGCGGCACTGAGATCGGCGTAGCTGAGGTTCGTGTCCGACAAGTCGGCACCGACGAGACGCGCGCCATGCAGCGTCGCACCGCTCAGGTCCGACCCCCCGAGCTTCGCCAGCGTGAGATCGGCCTGGTCGAACTCAGCGTCGTACAGCTCCGACCCGGTGAGCTCGGCACCGCGCATGTAGTTCCCGACGCACGGCGATCCCGGCTTGATCGGGCAGGCCCCGATCTTCGTGTGCTCGGACTGGCTGCACGCCGAGGCGACGAACATCACACCGAGCGAGAGCCCGGCGATCGCGACGTGCGCGCGTCGACGGGACGGGAATCGTGCGGCCACGCGGGGAGGCTACCGGGCGCTTCCATCGCTTGGAGCGCGCCCCGGTTCAGCCAACCTTCGGGCGAAGGATCGCGACCCCGTCGACGGTGGCGACCCGGTGCCAGCCGCCCCGTTCGAGGTAGCGCTCGAACTGTGGGTACCGGCTGGGCGGGTAGAAGGAAGCCCGGCGCTGATCAGCCGTCGACATGTTGGCGATCAGCACCGGCGGATGAGACCGCAGGTCGGCGAGGAAGTCGTCCCATGCTCCCCGCACCGCATACTGCTGGCCCACGCGGCTCGGCGGGCGGCCCCCGCTGGTGCCGGTGACGAACCCCGTCGTGGCGAAGCGGACGGCGGGCCGGCGATCCGATGACCAGTACACCTCTGGCGCCTGGCCCCACACGAGCACGCGCTGGTCGGGTCTCGTGTGCGCGGCAACGTAGCTCCCGACGGCCAGCGCGATCCGCGTGTCCTTGTTGTCGTGGCTGGTGATCGCGAGACCAAGGAAGCAGGCGGCCGGGACGACCGCCAGCACCGCGACCGCGACGACCGCCCACCGTCGAGCCAGCAGAGGAGGTGACCCGAGGCCACGCACGCCGAGCAGCGCGAGGGGCGGGAGCAGCTGGAGGTAGTAGTGCCCGAAGAACCGCAGCCCGGCCCCGACGGCCACGACCGCCGCGGCGAGCCACAGCCAGAGGTCGATGTCCTTGTGGCGTGAGCGCCACGCGAACGGCACGAGCAGCACGAGCGCGGCGCTGCCCAAGAGGAACCACCCGGTCTGGCTGAGGCCGAGACGCAGCGCGTAGCCGAGCACACCTTGCGAGTCGAGGTACGCGCGGTTGCTCGTGAACACCCAGCGGAAGAAGTCGTGCCACCCGAAGATCAACGCAGCCACGAGGACCGGCAGCGCGTAGGCAATTGCCAGTGTCACCAGTCCGCGTCCCCGCCGCGCGCACCACGCGAGCCACGCGAGTGGCACCAGGACGATGGCGGCGCTCTGCAACGTGAGTGTCGCCAGCGCCAACGTTGCACCGGCGGCGGCCGGCTTGCCCCTGATCCCGAAGAGCATCGCTCCCGTCGTGACCGGGAGCATGAACACCTCGAAGTTGGCGGCCTGCGCGTCCAGCGGGCGGAACGCCGTGGCGGCCATGAGGTACAGCAGTCCTGTGATGAGTCCCGCGTGACGCCATCCGAACCTTCGCCGCGCCTCCACCGCGAGGAGCAACGCGGTAAGCGCGGTCGCGAGCGTTGCGAGCACGCGCACCGGCCCGAGGTCATCGGAGCCCGTGATCTCGAAGACCGCGGCGTACAGGTACGGGACTACAGGCGGCTTGCGATCGACGGTGTCGAGGTAGAGGCGCTCTCCGTGGATCAGCGACTGTGCCTGCGTTGCGAGGTATGCCTCGTCCGAGTTGAAGACGCGGTTCGCGAACGCGGGGATCCGCAGCATCGTCGCAACAGCCAGAAAGAGCAGGAACAACACCCAGAGCCGCGACGGGTCGCTCCGTCGGGGGAGCTCGTCGACGCGGCCGCCCGAGTGCGCCGGCGCGTCGACCAGACTCATGGCACGGCTCCTGCAGAGGCGACGGGGCTGGCCCGTGATGCTACCGAGGCGGTCGCGGGTGAGGGCCGCCTGAGACTCGGCGCCGCGGCCCGGTACCATCGCCCTCGCTCATGGACGACCTCCGCTCGAAGTTCCGCGCGCGTATCGCACTTGCCGCGACCATTGCGCTCCTCCTCCTGTTCGGCGGGCTCCCTCCGGCCCACGCCGACGACAGGTCGACGCTCGCGCCGGTGGTCGGGAGCCCACCCCGAGAGGACTCCCCGTTCACCCACCCGGATGCGTTCTGCGCGCCCGACACCGAGAAGCCACCCCCGGGCCCCCAAGCCAGTGCACCAGGGGTCACCAAGCACCGGATCACCGTCGTGATGCTCACGCCGGTCGTCGACCCGGGAGCGACGGCCGCGACCCGTGGAGCTGCGCCGGGCGATCCGGTAGCGGAGGCACGCACCTTCGGGCAGCTGGTGAACAAGTGCGGTGGGATCCTCGGGCGCAAGCTGGACCTCAAGGTGGTGGAGCAGACCTCGAATCCAGAGGCCGACTGCGCGCGGGCCGTCGATCAGCTCCACGCGTTCGTCGTGGTGTCCTGGACCAACTTCGGCGGGGCATCGTGTGTCGCCGAC
>JADGON010000345.1 GCA_017882945.1 Acidimicrobiia bacterium
CCGGCGCCGGCCCGAGCAACGAATCCTTGGTCGAGCTCGGCGCGCGTCCGATCTCAGAGCTCGACCAGCTCTGGGATGCCTCAGCGCGACCCGAGCTCAGCCGTCGAGCAGCTGGTTGAGCGCGTCGTCGATGAGGCCGTTGGTGTAGCGGCTGGTCCCCAGATCCGGTCGCCGTCCACCTTCGGGATCGCGAAACGTTCCGCCGGCTTCGGTGATGAGCACGATCGCCGGCGCGTGGTCCCAGATCTTGCCCGCCGATGCGACGACGGCCTCGAGCTCGCCCTGCGCGACCTGCAAGATGTTGTCGAGGGTCGCCTCCAAGAGCACGGTTGCCCCGCGCAGACGCTTCCGCTGGCCGCGGCTGCCCGCCGACCACATGGTGACGCGACTCTGCGCCAGGTCGTTGGTCGTCGAGACCTTGATCTGGGTCGGTCCTTCGGCGGAGCCGGCGTCGTGTCGGTACGCGCCACCACCGCGGGTGGCCCAGTACCGGTGGCCGTACACCGGGCGGGTGATCACGCCAAGGACGAGCTCACCGTCGACCTCGAGCGTGATGTGCGTTCCCCACGCGGTCCGACCTTCGACGAAGTTGAACGTCCCGTCGATCGGATCGAGGATCCACCGCCGCGACGACCTGCCGCGCTCGCCCGACTCCTCGCTCAACACCGCGTCATCGGGGCGCTCCCGGGCCAGGACCTCGAGCAACCGGCGGTCGACCTCGAGGTCCGCCTCACTGACCGGCGTCCCGTCCTCCTTGACGATCGTCTCGACCCCGCGGTGGAAGAACTCGAGCGCCACCTCCGACGCGAGATCGGCGAGCTGGTGCGCGAACGCGAGATCGTCATCGAGCGGAGGCGTCATGCCGCTGAGCCTCTCACGCACTCGCTCGAAACTCCCTTTCGTTTTCGCTTGACAACACGAACATATGTTCGTACACTGCTCTCACCTTCCTCGTTCCGCTCTTCTTCCCCCTGGTCCGTTGTTGTCGGGAGGAGGCGCGCGTGTTCGAAGTTCTGGAGGAGTCGATCGAGTCGCTGCGCCTGCTCGTTGGTGCCCTCGATCCGGCGACGCTCGACGGGGTGGAGGCAAAGGGGCTCGTCGAGAAGTTCGCCGAGCTCGAACGACTCGCCGGTGCCGGCCGCACGTTGGCAGTCCATCGCGTGGCCGAAACTGCCGCGTGGGCGGACGACGGCGCGTTCCGTGACGTCGGCAATTGGATGGCTTCGATCACGGGCATGACCGTCGGTCGGTCCAAGGCCACGATCGAGACTGCCGAACGGATCCGCGCGCTGCCCGAGACCGAGGCGGCGTTGCGATCCGGCGCCTTGTCTGACGTGCAGGTCGACGTGATCTCCGCGGCCGCGGTCGCGGATCCGAGCGCGGAGCGATCGTTGCTGGAGAGTGCCGCGACCGAAGGTGTGAAAGGTCTGAAGGATCGGTGCGCACGGGTCGAGGCCGCGGCTTCGACGGACCAGGCGGAGCGCTACGAGCGGGCACGCGTCGGGCGTTACCTCCGCCATCGGCGCCTGTCGGATGTCGAGGGGTTGCTCGAGCTGCGAGGGCCGCTCGAGCTGACTTCGGGGGTCATGGCGGCGTTGCAGCCGTATGAGTCCGAGCTCTTCAAGGAAGCGCGCGCGGCTGGCCGGCGCGAGGAGCCGGAGGCGCTCGCGTTCGACGCGATGGTCCAGCTCGCCGACGATGCGGCCACCGAGAAGCTCGCCACCGGCGGGTCGCGGGCTCCGGCCACGATCACGTTCCGCGTCGATCACTCCGCATTCGTTCGGGGACACACCGTTCCCGGCGAGGTCTGCGAGATCGCGGGAGTGGGGCCCGTTCCGGTCGCAGTCGCGCAACGACTGGCCGGTGACTCGATCCTCAAGGCGCTGATCCACGACGGGACCGACGTGCTCGCGGTGAGCCATCTCGGCCGCACGATCCCGGCCCGGATGCGGACCGCACTCGAAGAGCTCTACCCGGAGTGTGCGATCGCGGGATGTCACACGAACCGCCACCTCGAGATCGAGCACAACACCCTGGTCTCCGAACGCGGGCCGACTGCGCTCTGGAACCTCACCCGATTGTGTCGACACCACCATGCGTACAAGCACGCACACAATCTGCGCATCACGGGCATTGGGACCAACCGCAACTTCGTGCCGGCCAACGGCCCGCCGCCCGACTCGTTGTTGCAGTCTCGGGACCCGGCAGGATCGCTCGCGGATCGGTCGTCGTGCGTGGTTGATCGGGCCGCGGTTGGTTCCTATGCTCCGCAGCGGCAGGAACACGGCGTCCTCGACGTTGTCGGCATCGCCACTTCTGCCCGGCAGGCTCCGCTCCAGCGGAGGGCATCGATCGGCGATTCGTCGTCGACATTCAAGGAGGAGCAGCGATGAGAGGTAGAGGATTCTCGGGGCGCGCGTGGTGTGTGGCGCTCATATGCAGCGTTTTGATGGTGACCGCGAGCGCAACTACCGCAGGTGCGACCGCGACGACGACTCATGTCGCGACGGTCAACGGGAGGGTCGGCCCCGTCCACGACGACCCGACCTGCCCGCCGAACGTCGACTTTCCGGGTGGCGTCGAGCAGAGCCAGAAGATCGTCGGCCTGCTCGAGACGCGTATCGGGCCCGCGGCCGTCGTCGCGGACGTCTGTTACATCTTCGTCGGTGCCATGGGTGGCGAACGCCTGCACGGATCGTTCTCCGTCCTCACGTTCGCGGGCACGCTGCGCGGGACGGCCGACGGCACCATCGGGTTCGGCGCGTCGGACCACTACGCCCTGACGTTGACCGTCGAGCACGGCAGCTGGCTGCTCAGCCGCGTCCGCGGCACCCTCGCCCTCGACGGCGACGTGGGACGCGACAGCCCCGCCTTCACCGGGACGCTGACCTCGGACCTCCACGTGCAGTGGGGATCGCACCAGCTCCCGCTCCCACTTATCTAGGCGCGGTCAGCGCCGGGACTCACGCACGGGCTCGTCCGCCTCGTCATCGATCAGTGGCGAGGCGGACGCGGCCTTCGCCAGGTTCGCGAGCAGGAGCTCGCGGGCTTCGGTGAGCTCGGCGATGCGCTCGGCCGCGCCGTCCGACTCGCC
>JADGON010000346.1 GCA_017882945.1 Acidimicrobiia bacterium
CGACGGTCTCCGCCTCACCTTCGCCGGTCCGGTGCACCTCCGGCGGCGTCATGTGCTCGCGGCCGGAGCAGAACGGGCAGCTGTCGGGTTCGGTCGTGGCTGCCGGTGACGGGATGGTGAACGGGCGAGCGGCGCGCTCGACCGCGACGATCACGGTGCGTCCGCTGATCGCGTCGTGACGGAGCTCAGGCATCCGAGGGACGTTACCGAACTGCGCGTCACGTAGCCTGGGACGATGCCCGTACGCCTCGTGATCATCGGTGGCGGCCCCGGCGGGAACACTGCGGCGACGGTCGCGGCCACCCTCGGTGCCGACGTCACGCTGATCGAGCGCGACATCATCGGCGGTGCGGCCCACCTCTGGGACTGCATCCCGTCCAAGGCGATGATCGCGACCGGCGGCGAGCTCTCGGAGCTCACCCGCGCCCGGGCGATGGGCCTCTTCGCCGAAGGCCACCTCGACGTCGACGCGCTGCGGGAGCGGGTGGCGTCCATCGAGGACCACCTCCAGGCATCGGTGCGCCAGCTGCTCGAGTCCCAGGGCGTGCGGCTGATCCACGGCACCGGCCGTCTGCAGGGGCCGCGCGAAGTGGTCGCAGAGACCGAGTCCGGGCGCGAGCAGCTCGACGCGGACTTCGTCGTGCTCGCGACCGGCTCCCGGCCGCGAATCCCGGACTGGGCGGTCATCGACGGCGAGCGGATCCTCACGACCCGCGAGGCCTACCCGCCCCAAGAGATCCCGGAGCACCTCTGCGTGATCGGCTCCGGCGTGACCGGCGTCGAGTTCACGCACATGTTCAGCGCACTGGGATCGCAGGTCTCACTCGTCGTCTCGCGCCAGCAGGTGCTGCCGATGAAGGACGCCGAAGTTGCCGCGGTGCTCGAGGACGAGTTCCTCCAACGCGGCGTGAAGCTGCTCAAGGGCGCGCGCGCGAAGTCCGTGACGCGCGAGGGCGCCGTCGTCACGGTCGACTGCGACGACGGCCGGTGCGTCAAGGCCTCGCACGTGGTGCTGGCCATCGGATCGATCCCCAACCGGGAGCACCTCGGGCTGGAAGAGGCAGGGGTCGAGGTCGACGAGGCCGGCTACGTCCGGGTGAACCACAACTGCCTGACGACGGCGGGCAACATCTACGCGGCCGGGGACCTGTCCGGAAAGCTGCCGCTCTCGTCGGTCGCCGCGATGCAGGGCCGCAAGATCGCGGAGCACCTGATGGGCCTGCATGTCCGCACGCACCGGCACCTCGACTACGAGAAGGCCTCTTCGGCGATCTTCACGGAGCCGGAGATCGCGGACGTCGGCCTGGCGGAAGCGGATGCGTTCGCGTCCGGCCGCAAGATCCGCGTCACCAAGGTGCCGTTCTCGGCCAACGCGAAGGCGTTGATCAAGGGTGACGCCCGCGGCTTCGTGAAGATCATCTCGGACCCGGCGACCGGCGTCGTGCTCGGTGGATCGATCGTGGGCCGCAACGCCGCCGAGCTGATCTCGGTCATCGCCATCGCGGTCACCAACGGACTCAAGGTCGTCGACATCGTCGACTCGCTCCTGGTCCACCCGTCGCTCGCCGAGTCCCTCGCCGAAGCCGCCTGGTAGCCCCCAAAACGGTGAGGGTCAGACGAGGAGCTCGCCGCGGGTGACGGTGACGGCGTGGCCGCCGAGGACGACGCGGTCGCCGGCGACGCGGCAACGGACGGTCCCGCCCCGCGCCGAGGCCTGGTAGCCGACGAGGTCGTCGTGTCCGAGGCGCGCGGACCAGAACGGTGCGAGCGCGCAGTGCGCGGCTCCGGTCACCGGGTCCTCGTCGATCCCTACGCGCGGCGCGAAGTAGCGGGAGATGAAGTCGACATCGCGGACGTCGGCCGCCGCGGTCACGATCACTCCGGGTGCATCGACGCGGGCGATGGCTGCGAAGTCGGGCGCCAGCGCGCGTACCGCGGCTGCGCTCGTGAGTGCGATCACCTTGCCGACCCGGCTCGTCGCGACCTCGGCGATGTCGACGCCGAGTGCGGCGACCAGCTCCGGCGCGACCGGGCCCGGTGACGGCACGTCTGCGGGGAGATCCATCTCGATGAGGTCACCGGCGCGGGTGCACGTGAGCGTGCCGCTTGCGGTCTGGAACCGAGCGGCGACGTCGGTCGGCAGCCATCCGTCCCAGAGGACGTGCGCGCTCGCGAGGGTCGCGTGACCGCAGAGCGGAACCTCCACCTTCGGGGTGAACCATCGCAGCCCGAACTCCGCTCCCGCAGGCACGACGAACGCGGTCTCGGCCAGGTTCATCTCCGCGGCGACCGATTGCATCCACTCCGGATCTGCGGGCGCGTCCAGCAGGCACACCGCCGCCGGGTTCCCCCCGAACGCGGTCTCGGTGAACGCGTCAACGATGAACAGCGGGGCGCCCACCGGGTGCTGCGTCTACTCGATGATGACGAGCACGTCGCCGGTGCCGACGCTCTCACCCGCGCTCACGCGCACCTCGGCGACAGTCCCGCCGCGTTCCGAGCTGATCTGGTTCTCCATCTTCATCGCCTCGAGGACGAGCACCGCCTGTCCGGCCTCGACGGAGTCGCCCGCGCTGACGAGCACCTTCACGATCGTGCCCTGCATCGGCGCGCTGATCGTTCCGTTGCCGCCGCCACCGGTCGACGCGGCGGCCTTCGGCTTGGGCGCGCGCTTGCCGCCGGAGCGCGCCGGGGGCGCCGCGGCCGCGGGCGCGTCGGGAAGCCACAGCCGGACGTTGAACCGCTTCCCGTCGACCTCGACCGGAATCGTGCGCTCGACGAGTGCCTCCGGATCGGCGCCGTCAGTGGCGGGGGCCGTCGACGCGGGCGCCGACGATGACGTCAGCGCCGAGAGGTCGACCTCGTTCTCGAGCCAGCTCGTGGAGTGGTTGCCCGCCGCGAAGTCGGGGTGCGCGAGGACGAGCTCGTGCGCGGGAACCGTCGTGTGGATCCCTTCGACGACGAGCTCCTGGAGCGCCCGCAGCATCCGGTGACGCGCCCCGTCGCGATCCGGTGCCCACACGATGAGCTTGGCCAGGAGGTTGTCGTAGTACTGCGAGATCGTGTCGCCTTCTTCGTACCCGCCGTCCCAACGCACCCCGGGACCGGACGGGATCCGCAGCTTGCGGATCGTTCCCGGCGACGGGAGGAACCCTTTCGCGGAGTTCTCGGCGTTGATGCGGACCTCGATCGCGTGACCGCGACGGGTGACGGAGTCCTGGGTGAACGAGAGCGGCTCCCCACTCGCGACGCGGAGCTGCTCGGCGACGAGGTCCAGCGAGGTGACCAGCTCGGTGACGCAGTGCTCCACCTGGAGCCGGGTGTTCATCTCGAGGAAGTAGAACTCGCCGTCCTCGGAGCCGGCGACCGGCTGGTAGAGCATCTCGACCGTGCCCGCGTTGACGTACCCGCACGCCTTGGCCACCTTGACCGCCGCCTCACCCATCGCGGTGCGCGTCTTCTCGCTCAGGCCTGCGGCGGGGGATTCCTCGACGAGCTTCTGGTGCCGGCGTTGCACCGAGCAGTCGCGCTCGCCGAGCCACACCGCGTTGCCGTGCGTGTCGGCGAAGATCTGCATCTCGATGTGGCGGGGCCGCGGGAGGTACTTCTCGAGGTACGTCTCGGGCCGTCCGAAGTACGCCTGCGCCTCACGCGCGGCGGAGTCGAGCGCCGCCTGCGCGTGCTCGGCGTCCTCGACGACCTTCATGCCCCGGCCGCCACCGCCGTACGCGGCCTTGATCGCGATCGGCCATCCGACCTTCTCGCCGAACGCGATGACGTCGTCAACGCTCTCGATCGCGTCCAGGGTGCCGGGCACGCTTGCGACACCACCGCGGTCCGCGGCGCGGCGGGCGGAGATCTTGTCGCCCATGACGTCGATGGCCTCGGGCGGTGGACCGATCCAGGTCACGCCGCGGTCGCCGATCACGCGGGCGAACTCGGCGTTCTCGGCGTAGAACCCGTAGCCGGGGTGCACGCCATCCGCTCCGGAGCGCTCGATGACGCCGAGGATCGCGTCGGTGTTCAGGTAGCTCTCGGCCGCCGTCTGGCCGCCGAGCGCGTAGGCCTCGTCCGCGTACCGGACATGGAGCGCGTCGCGATCGAGCTCGGAGTACACCGCGACAGTGGGGATCCCCAGCTCGCGGCACGTCCGCATGACGCGGACGGCGATCTCCCCGCGGTTGGCGATCAGGATCTTCTGCAGCACGTGCACCTCTACCGGTGGAGACGGGTCGCCGTATCCTACGGGCCGTGCCCGATCGCGAAGCCACTTCGGAACGCTTCGCCGACGTCCGTTGGCTCCCCGAGACCGGGTCGACCAACCAGTACGTGCTCGATGCGGCTCGCTCGGGCGCGCCGGACGGACTGGTCGTGGTCGCCGATCACCAGCGGGCCGGGCGGGGCCGGCTCGGGCGCACCTGGAGCGCACCCCCCGGTGCGTCGCTGCTCGTCTCGGTGCTGCTGCGTCCCGACCTCGCCCCGGAGGACCGCCATCTGGTCGTGATGGCTGCCGCGGTGGCGATGGCCGAAGCGGTCGCGGCGACGACAGGGGTGATTGCCGCCTTGAAGTGGCCCAACGACCTCTTGGTCGGCCACCGGAAGCTCGCCGGGATCCTGGCCGAAGCCGCGGGTGACGCGGTCGTGGTCGGGATCGGGGTGAACCTGGACTGGCCGGAGATCCCGGCCGAGCTCGAAGGGATCGCGACGGCCTGCAACCTCGAGGGCGGTCGCCCCACCTTGCGCGAGGAGCTGTTGGCCGAGTTCCTCGCCGGCTACGAGGTGCGTCTCGCCGACCTCGACGAGGCTCGGACCGCCTACCGCGCGGCGCTCGGGACGATCGGCGCCCGGGTTCGGGTCGAGCGCCCCGACGCGGCCTTCGTCGGCATCGCGACCGACATCGACGACAAGGGTCGGCTCCTGGTCGACGTCGACGGCGTGGTGGAGACGATCGCCGCCGGCGACGTGGTGCACCTGCGCGACGCGTGACGGTCTACGGGTCGAGGTCGCGACTCACGAGCTCGGTGAAGGCGTCGGCGAGCCGGGTGGTGATCGGGCCGGGCGCGGCGGGCAGCTTCTGGCCGTCCACCTTGGCGATCGCCTGGACCTCCCGCGTGGTCGACGAGAGGAACGCCTCGTCCGAGCGGTGCAGCGCGTCGAGTGGCAGCGGGGCCTCCTCGATCGGGATGCCCATCGCGTCCGCGAGCTCGAGCACCAGCGCCCGGGTCACCCCGAGGAGGCAGCCCGCATCACCGGGCGGCGTGTGCAGCACCTCCTGGAACACGAGGAAGACGTTGGACCCGGTCGCCTCGCAGAGCTCGCCGCGTGTGTTCGGAAAGACCGCTTCGCCGGCACCGTGCTCTCGCGCGTAGGCCAGGGCCCGCACGTTCTCGGCGTAGGAGATCGTCTTCAGGCCGGAGACCGCACTGCGTTCGTTGCGCGACCACGGGACGGTCACGACGTCCGTGTCCGGGAGCCGGGGCGCGAGCTCGCTCGCCGCGACGATCACCGTCGGCACGAAGCTCCCGCGCTCCGAGCCGAGGGGCGACGGGCCCCCGGTGATGGTGATACGTAGGCGCGCCTCCCGAAGATCGTTCGCCTCCAGCACCATCGACGAGACGCCCCGGAGGAGATCCGAGTCGGGCACCTCGAGGCCGATGCCCGCGCCGGACGCGACCAGGCGCTCATGATGGCGACGCCAGGCGAACGGCACGCCGTCGTACACGCGCAGGGTCTCGAAGACGCCGTCGCCGACCATCAGCCCGTGATCGAGCGGCGAGATGCTCATCTGCGACGCATCGCCGAGCTTCCCGTTGACCCACAGCTTCATGGCGCTCACCGTCGTCCGGCCGCGAGCGCTTCGCTCGCATCCGTGCTCGCGCCGGCGACGGCAAGGAGGCGAGCCGCTTTGAGCTCGGTCTCGTGCCACTCGCTCGCCGGGTCCGAGTCCGCCGTGATGCCCGCACCGACGCCGAGCTGCGTCATCTCCGAGGTGACGGTGAACGTGCGGATCGCCACCGCCAGGTCGGCACGCTCCGTCACGGTGTCGACCCACCCGACCGCGCCGCAGTAGATGCCGCGGTCCACCGGCTCGAGATCCTCGATCTCCTGGAGCACCCGCGGCTTCGGCGCGCCGGTCACCGACGCGGGCGGGAACGTCGCGCGCAGAAGGCCGCCGAGACCGACGTCGGGGCGCAGGCAGCCGCGCACGGTGCTGACGAGGTGCACGAGACCGGGATGGGTCTCGATCGCACACAGCTCCGGGACGTGCACCGAGCCCGGCGTGCAGACCCGGCCCAGGTCGTTGCGGGCCAGGTCCACGATCATCACGTTCTCGGCCCGGTCCTTCGCGCTGGCGCGCAACCAGGCGGGCGACACGGCGGTGCCCTTGATCGGGCGGGTCTCGACGTGGCGCCCGTCGACGCGGAGGAACCGCTCCGGTGACGCGGACACCACCGCGAGGTCGACGCCGAGCTCGTCGGCGCCGGCCCGCAGGAAGGACGCGTGCGGGGCCGGGTTCCCGGACTCGAGCGCGTTCCAGAGCGCCACGGGGTCCGCGGCGCGCTCGGAGCTCAGCTGCCGGGTGAGGTTGACCTGGTAGCAGTCACCCGCCTCGATGCGCCCGATGATCGAATGCACGCCCGCCTCGAACGTTGCCCGGTCGAGGCTCGACGACCACGGTCCGAGATCCGCGTCGGCGGTCGGGGCCGGGACGCCCCGCCGCGCCGCGTCGAGCGCGGCTTCGAGGTACCGGCGAGCCGCGCCCGCGCCGGTGACGCGGGCCCGGCCGGAGCGGCGGTCGATCTCGGCATATGCCGCGAAACGGATGAACGCCGCGTTCGGCTGCGAGGGTGCCTCGCGGCGCTGGGCGCGCAGGCCGGGCGCCGGGCGGCGGATGACCCGCTCGATGCTTCTGCCGAGGTCGTAGGCGAGAAAGCCGGCCCACCAGCCGGGGCCCAGCCGATCCAGGCGGTCCAAGGCCTCCGGGCCGTCCAGGGCGACGATCTCCGCGGCGCCGCAGGCCACCACGGCACGCGTCCCGTCGAGCCCGACCGCCGCCGGCAGCTCCCGGGGTAGCGCTCCCAGGATCGGCCCGACCTCCATGGGAGCAGGGTACCGGGAGGGAGCCCGCGCGCAGTTTTCGACGGGGTTTCAGTACGATCGTCGGACCGTGGTTGCCTCCCTCCCGCCTTGGCGCGCCTTCGTTCGGCGCTACGTGATCGCCTTCGGCGTCACCTTCGTGCTGGTCACGGGCGGGTTGGTCGTCGGGAACCGCGTCGTCGACAGCAAGCTCTCCGACATCCCGCGCGTCGGGAACCTGACCTTGGCCCCCGGACCGGGGAAGGCGGGCAACTACCTGCTCATCGGCTCCGATTCGCGTGCGGACCTCGGGAACGCGCAGGCATTCGGATCCGTGGCCGACACCGGGCCGCCGAAGTCCGACACGTTGATGGTGGTGCACGTCGACCCCGACGCGAAGACGAGCCTCCTGGTCTCCTTCCCGCGCGACCTCCTGGTGAACGTGCCGGGCCACGGCCGCGCCCTCATCAACTCGGCGTTCAACGACGGGCAGCAGAAGGTGATCGACACCCTCAAGGCGAACTTCAATGTCGACATCAACCACTACGTCGAGGTCAACTTCACCGCGTTCACCGGCATCGTGGACGCGATCGGCAAGATCCCGGTCTACTTCCCGGCCAAGGCCCGCGACAGCAAGACCGGGCTCAACATCACGACACCGGGTTGCGTCTCCCTCAACGGGGAGCAGTCGCTGCAGTACGTGCGATCACGGCACCTCGAGTACTTCAACTCGCAGTCCGGCCGCTGGGAGGACGCGAGCCCCCGGGCGGACCTCGACCGCATCGTCCGCCAGCAGAACTTCATCCGTCGCCTCGCGGATGTCGCCGCGCGCAAGAGCGGGTCGAACCCGCTGACCGCGCTCGAAGTCGCCGACGCCATCGTGCCGAAGCTCAAGATCGACCAGCAGCTGAGCAAGCAGGACATCTTCCAGCTCGTGAACACGTTCCGGAAGGTGAATCCGAACGACGACAGCGCGGTCGAGATGCTCACCATCCCGGTGGAGCCTGCTCCCGATGGTGCGCACGTCGTGCTCAAGCAGCCGGACGCCGACTCGGTGCTCGCCCGGCTCCGGACCTTCGGGCAGACCAAGGCGCCCGACCTCTCGAAGCTGCTCCCGGCCCAGGTGCGGGTGCGCGTGCTCAACGCGTCCGGTGTCAACGGGATGGCCGGGCAGGCGCTCGCCGGATTCCAGCGCTACAGCTTCGCCCCGGCCGGAGCTGCCGGGAACACCGCGATTCGCAACGAGACCGAGATCCACTACCGCCCCGGCAACGAGTCCAAGGCGCTGCTGGTGGCGAAGTACATGCAGGGCATCGGCCATGTCGTGGCCGACTCGTCGATCTCCGACGCCGACGTGGTGGTGATGGTGGCCAAGGACTTCAAGGGCGTGAAGGCGCTGTCCAAGAAGGCGGCCGAGACCACGACGACGACCACGAAGCCGCCCAAGTCTTCGGGGACCACGAAGCCGACGGTGCCGGGCGCCGTCGGCTGCTGAGCGGGGAATCCCGGATCCTTGGGGTCCAACCCCTAGAATTCCCCGGATGCCCAGGCTCCACGGCGTTCGGACCCGGGCGCGTCCTCGGCTCGCGTGGGTACCGCTCAGGGAGTGTCCGCCGATCGTCGAGGAAGCACGGGTCGACTGCGCTGCGGTGCCGGCGCTGACGGGCGTGGTGCTCGGAGCGCACGAAGAAGGGTTGAGCCATGAGTGATGTCGCGGTCATCGGGGCCGGGTACGTGGGACTGACGACGGCAGCCTGCCTGGCCCATCTCGGCCACCGGGTCACCTGCGCGGACATCGACCGCGAGCGCGTGGCCGCGCTGTCCAAGGGTGAGATCCCGATCCTCGAGGACGGGCTCCAGGCGCTGGTGACCGAAGGTCTCTCCTCGCGCCGGCTGACCTTCGTCGTCGGCGCCGAGAACGCGGCCGGCATCGCCGAGTTCGTGTTCTTGTGCGTGCCCACACCCCAGGCCGAGGACGGTTCGGCGAACCTGTCCTTCGTCGAGGACGTCGCCCGCGAGATCGCGCCGGTCCTGCGCCCGGGTGCGGTGGTCATCAACAAGTCGACGATGCCGGTGGGCTCGACCCGGTTGGTGCAGCGGATCCTGGCCGAGGCGGGCGCGGCGATCGAAGAGGTCGGTGTGGCGTCGAACCCCGAGTTTCTCCGTGAAGGATCGTCGGTCCGTGACTTCCTGAGCCCCAACCGCGTCGTCATCGGCTGCGACGACCCCGCCGTCGCGGTGCGGGTGAGCGAGCTGTACCGATCACTCAACGCGCCGATGCTCGTCACCGACCCCGCGTCGGCCGAGATGATCAAATACGCGTCCAACGCCTTCCTGGCCACCAAGATCTCGTTCATGAACGCGATCGCCAACCTCTGCGAGACCGTCGATGCCGACGTGCGCGAGGTCGCGCTCGGCATGGGCTACGACCAGCGGATCGGCTTCGAGTTCCTCCACCCGGGCCCCGGCTACGGCGGCTCGTGCTTCCCGAAGGACACCGCCGCGTTGCTCTACGCGGCGCGCCGCAGCGGCTACGACTTCTCGCTGCTCGAGGGCGTCGTCGAGGTGAACTTCCGCCAGCACGAGCGGATGGTCGAGAAGGTGCGCAACCTCGCGGGTGGAACGCTGCATGGTGTGTCGATCGCGTTGTGGGGCCTCACGTTCAAGGCCAACACCGACGACCTGCGCGACTCGCCCGCGCTGGTGATCGCCCGCCGGCTCATCGAAGAGGGCGCGAAGGTGCAGGCCTACGACCCTGCCGCGGGTGAGCGCGCGGCCACGCTCGTCCCCGGCCTCGAAGTCGTGCCGGACCCGTACGTGGCGTGCGAGGGAGCTCACGTGCTCGCGGTGCTCACCGAGTGGGACGAGTTCCGCTGGCTGGACTTCGACCGGGTGCTCGCGACACTGGGTCGTCCCGCGGTGCTCGATGCCCGGAACCTGCTCGACCCGGTCGCCCTGCGCCGGCGCGGCTTCACGTATGAGGGAGTTGGCCGCTAGTGGATCCGTCCCTGCGTCGCCGCTCCACGGACCTTCCCCGCCCTCGGGCCCTGGTCACCGGTGCGGCCGGGTTTCTCGCGTCCCATCTCTCGGAGCGGCTGATCGCGGACGGCTGGGACGTCGTCGGGTTCGACAGCATGCTCACGGGTCGCATGGAGAACATCGCGGGCCTGCTCTCGCGGCCCGAGTTCACGTTCGAGCGTCATGACGTCACCAACTACCTGCACGTCACCGGTCCCCTCGACGCGGTGCTGCACTTCGCCAGCCCGGCCAGCCCGCAGGACTACCTCGAGCACCCGATCAAGACGATGAAGGTCGGTTCTCTCGGAACCCACAACGCGCTCGGCCTCGCGCTGGCCAAGCAGGCGCGGTTCCTCCTGGCGTCGACGAGCGAGGTGTACGGCGATCCGCTCGTGCATCCCCAGCCCGAGAGCTACTGGGGCAACGTGAACCCGATCGGACCGCGGGGGGTCTACGACGAGGCGAAGCGCTTCGCCGAGGCGCTCACCCTCGCGTACCACCGCGCGCACGGGCTCGACGTCCGCATCGTGCGGATCTTCAACACCTACGGACCGCGGCTGCGCCCGGCGGACGGTCGCGTCGTGTCCAACTTCCTCGTCCAGGCGATGGAGGGCAAGCCGCTCACGATCTACGGCAAAGGCCAGCAGACCCGGTCCTTCTGCTACGTCGACGATCTCGTGCGCGGCATCCTCGGGCTGTTGCAGTCCGATCACATCGGTCCGATGAACATCGGGAACCCGAACGAGTTCACCATCCTCGAGCTCGCGCAGGCCGTGCTGGATGTGACCGGCTCGAGCTCGGAGATCGCGTTCGAGCCGCTGCCCGTCGATGACCCCACGCAACGCCAGCCCGACATCTCGCTTGCGCGGAGCGTGCTCGGGTGGGAGCCAGAAGTGCAGCTGCGTGAGGGCTTGACCCGCACCTACGAGTGGTACCGGAAGGAGCGCGGTCAGTGAGCGAGAGCAGCACGGACGACGCGAATCCCGTTCGCAGGCCCTACGAACCGGTGGCCTACAAGAAGCTCTCGGTCATCGTGCCGGTCTTCAACGAGCGCAACACCGTCGTCGAGATCCTGCGCCGCATGCGCGCGGTGGACCTTCCGGTCGACCGCGAGTTCGTCGTCGTCGACGACGGCAGCGACGACGGGACGCGCTCCGTGCTCACGCAGCTCGGCGACAGCACCGTCAAGATCGTGTCCCATCCGGAGAACCGCGGGAAGGGTGCCGCGATCCGCACCGGGCTCGAGCACGTCACCGGCGACCTCGTGCTCATCCAGGACGCGGACCTCGAGTACGACCCGGAGGACTGGCCGAAGCTGCTCGCTCCGATGCTGAAGGGGAAGGCGCAGGTCGTGTACGGCTCGCGCATCACGGGCGAGCACCGGAACATGCTGTACCTGCACTGGGTCGGCAACAAGATGCTCTCGCTCGTCACGAACCTGCTCTACAACACGACGTTGTCCGACATGGAGACCTGTTACAAGCTCTTCGATCGCGAGGTGCTGCGGCCGATCATCGTCAAGTCCGACCGGTTCGACTTCGAGCCGGAGATCACGGCGAAGGTGCTGCGCCAGGGGATCCGGATCTACGAAGTGCCGATCTCGTATGCCGGTCGCGAGTTCGACGAGGGCAAGAAGATCACATGGCGCGACGGATTCGCCGCGCTCTACGCGCTCGTCAAGTTCCGCTTCGTCAAGTAGGAGCGTTCGTGCCGGAGCTGGGTGACGACGCGCAGGCGCGCTGGGCCGCGGTCGTCGTCAACTACGAGTCCGGGCCGGAGCTCACGGCGTGCATCGCGTCCCTGCTTGCGGACGACTCGGCGGGCGGCCCGCCCGAGGTCGTCGTGGTCGACAACGGGTCGACGGACGGTTCCGTCGCCGACCTGCACGCAGCGCTTCCCGACGTCCCGGTCATCTCCCCGGGGGCGAACCTCGGCTACGGCCGGGCCGCGAACCTGGGGATCGCCGCCACCCGTGCACCCATCGTGGCGGTGCTCAATCCGGACGCCATCGTCGACGTCGGCACGGCCGCGGCCATGCTGGACCGCTTCGACCACGACGGTCGCCTCGCCGCGGTCGGCCCGCAGCTCCGGAACCCCGACGGCACGACGTATCCCTCCGCGCGGTCGGCACCCTCGCTCGGTGACGCCGTCGGCCACGCGCTGTTGGGGACCATCGCGCCGCAGAACCGCTTCACCCACTCCTACCGCCAGCTCTCGGCCGATCCGGAGCTGCCGCGGACCGTGGAATGGATCTCGGGTGCCGCGGTCTGGCTCCGGCGGGAGGCGCTCGACCGTGTCGGTGGCTGGGACGAGCGGTTCTTCCTCTTCTTCGAAGATGTCGACCTGTGCCGGCGCCTCGGACTGGATGGCTGGCAGATCGCCTACGAGCCCGGTGGCCACGTGATGCACGCCGTGGGCGGGAGCCGGGCCCGCCGCCCGGTGCGGTCGATCTTCGAGCATCACCGGGCCGCGTACCAGTACGCCGCCAAGTGGTGGAAGGGCCCGCGCCGGCTCCTGCTGCCGGTCGCTGCGGCCTTCCTGGCCACACGCGCGACCGTCGTCGCAGGTGATGCGGCGGTGCGGGCGCGTCGGGGAACGCCCGCGACCACCGAGTAACCTGGAGCGCGCCATGGCCAAAGCGAGCAAGTACAACCGCGCCCGGATCCGGTCTCGGGTCCGCCGTCCGAAGCGTCGGAGCGGCTCGATGGTGTGGACCGTGACGACGGTCGTGATCGTCGTCGTCGGGGTGCTGCTCGTGGTGCTGAGCTACGCGGATCGGCACAACACCGCCGACGCGGCCCCGAGGATCGGGGACCACTGGCACGCCTTCCTCGGCGTCGACGTGTGCGGGACCTGGCTCCCGAACGCGCCGGCTTTCGAGCCGCGCGCCAACGAGCCGAGCCTCCGGGCCGGCCTGCACTCCCACGGTGACGGCCTCATGCACATCCACCCGTTCTCGTCCGACGAGGCCGGCACGAAGGCCACCGTCGGCCGGTTCATCACCTACGGCGGCTGGAATCTCGCGGACTCGTCGTTCAAGCTCTGGGACAGTCAGGAGCACAAGAACGGTCAGAAGTGCGGCACGGGCGCGAACGCGAAGCCGGCCGAGGTCCAGTGGACGGTCGGGAGCTTCGGCAAGCCGTGGACGGGCACGCCCCGCTCCGGCAACCCGGCCGACTACCACCCGAAGAACGGCGACATCGTCGGCGTCTACCTCCTGCCGAAGAGCACGAAGCTTCCGAAGCCGCCCGCTGCCGACAAGGCCCTGGCGAACATCGAGGACCTCAACGGAGCCCCGGTCTCGGGCACCGGGTCGACCGGCTCGAGCGTGCCCTCGGGATCGACCGGCTCCACCGGCTCGACGGGTACGACCGGGACCACGGGCACCCCGAGCTCCAGCACCCCGTGAAGGCGGTCGTTCTCGTCGGAGGGGAAGGCACGCGCCTCCGCCCGCTGACGCTCACGACGCCCAAGCCGCTCCTGCCCATCGCCAACGTCGCGTTCCTCGAGCGTCAGCTCGCTTGGCTCGGCGGCCACGGGGTCGACGAGGTCGTGCTCTCGCTCGGCTACCTGCCGAACGCGTTCACGGAGCACTTCTCCGACGACCGCTTCGGCGACATCAAGCTTCGCTTCGTGGTCGAGCACGAGCCGCTGGGCACCGCCGGCGGGATCCGGTTCGCGGCCGAGGGCATCGACGAGCGTCTGCTCGTGTGCAACGGCGATGTGCTCACCGATCTCGACCTGGGTGAGCTCGTGCGCTTCCACGCGGAGCGGGAAGCCGCGGCCACCATCGCGCTGACCCGGGTCGAGGACCCGTCCGCCTTCGGCGTCGTGCCGACCCGGGCCGACGGTGAGGTCGTCGCATTCGTCGAGAAGCCCCCACGCCACCAGGCGCCGACCAACTGGATCAATGCCGGGACCTACGTGCTCGAGCCCGAGGTCATCGACTCGATCCCACCCCGGCTGACCGTGTCGATCGAGCGGGAGACGTTCCCCCGCATGCTCGAGGGGCCGGGTCGGCTCTTCGCGATGCAGTCCGGCGCGTACTGGCTCGACATCGGCACCCCGCAGAAGTACCTGGAGGCGCAGCTCGACGTGGCCTCGGGCCGGCTCGGCACCCCGCCGGTCGAGGGTGCGACGGAGCTCGCGGCGGGGGTCTGGATCCAGCCCGGCGCCACCGTCGACCCGAGCGCGTTCGTTGCCGGACCGTCCGTCATCGGCGTCGGCGCCCGGATCGGCGCACGAGCGCGGGTCGAGGCCTCGGTGCTCGGACCCGGGACGATCGTCGGCGAGGGCGCTAACTTGCTCCGCTCGGTGGTGTTGCGGGGCGCGACGGTCGCTCCGGGCGCACGAGTGACGGACGAGGTGGTCGGCCCCGAAGCTGGGCTGCCCTGCGGCTAGGAGACAACGTGAAGGCGCTCGTAACCGGTGGGGCCGGGTTCATCGGTTCCACCCTCTCTGACCGGTTGCTCGCCGAGGGTTGGGAGGTCGACGTCGTCGACGACCTGTCGACCGGCACGCTCGCGAACCTCGGGGACGCCCGCTCGCTCGGCAGCCGCAAGTTCTCGTTCCACCGGCTCGACGTCCGGTCGCCGGCGATCACCGACTTCATCGCGCACCGCAAGCCCGACGTCGTGTTCCACCTTGCCGCGCAGGCGGACGTCCGCGTCTCGGTGGCCCGCCCGGTCTTCGACGCCGAGGTGAACATCCTCGGGACGCTGAACGTGTGCCAGGGCGCGCTCGCCGCGGGGACCCAGAAGGTCGTCTTCGCGGCCTCGGGCGGCACGCTCTACGGGACACCCGAGCATCTCCCGGTGCGCGAAGGGCATCCGCAGCGGCCCGAGTCGCCGTACGGCGTCGCCAAGAAGGCGGCCTGCGACTACCTGCACTACTACCGCGAGATCCACGGGCTCGAGTACAGCGCCCTCGCGTTCGCCAACGTGTACGGACCGCGCCAGGACCCGCACGGCGAGGCGGGCGTGGTGTCGATCTTCACCGGGATGATGCTCGATCGTGCCCGGCCCACGATCTTCGGCGACGGCAAGCAGACGCGGGACTTCGTCTACGTCGACGACGTCGTCGACGCGCTGGTACGCGCGTCGGATCGCGGCAGCGGACTCATCATCAACATCGGCACCGGCGTGGAGACGAGCGTCCAGGAGCTCTACGACTCGATCGCACGCGCCGTCGGGTTCAAGGACGAGCCGAATCACGCGCCGGCTCGTCCGGGCGAGCTGCAGCGGTCGTCGCTCGACCCCGGTCGCGCGGAGATCCACCTGGGGTGGAAGCCGTGGACCGACCTGGACGCCGGAGTGGACCGGACGCTCGACTGGTTCAAGGCGCAGCGATCCGCGCCAGGCCGCTAGCCCCTACCGAAACGCGCGGAGCTCCTCGACGGGGATCGGTGGCCGCGGCCGCCCCCGGTAGCCCGGATCGGGGTGCCCCACGAGCACGAGCGCGTGCGGGAGCCACGCTTCGGGCAGCGTGAGCGCGTCGCGCGCAGCCTCGGGGCAGAAGATCGGCGCGGCCACCCAGCACGACGCGAGGTCCGCCGCCGCGGCCGCGAGCATCAGGTTCTCGACTGCCGCGCCGAGTGACAGCAGCGCCATGCCCCACTCCGCCCGCTGGCGCGCCTCGTCGGGGTATCGGTCCAGCCCGTCCCACGTCAGGCACGCGAGCACGAGCGCGGGTGCGCTCATGAGCTTGCGGTGCGACGCGGCGACGAGCTCGTCGACGCGGCCGGGCGCGATGCCGTCGGCGGCCAGATCGGTGCGCCATTGCGCGCCCATGCCCTCCGCCAGGTCGCGCTTGGCCGACTCGGTGTCGACCACGACGAAGCGCCACGGTCGGGAGTGATGCGGCGCGGGCGCGACGCACGCGGACTCGACGAGCGCGTCGAGCACCTCGCGCGCCACCGGCTCGCGGGTGAACGCCCGGATCGACCGCCGCGCCTCCAGAAACCCCGGAACGCTCACCAGGAGGTGGGTGCGGTCATCGGAAGAGGTCGTCCTGGGGGGATCGGATGAGCTCGCGGACGGACCCATCGCGGAACCACTCGGGCTCGAGGCCGCGCACGATCGCGGCCGGGATCGCGGCCGCCTTGCCCATGACGAGCTCAGCCGCGCTCGCGACCTCGTCCGCGAGCGCGACCTCGGTGACGTGCAGCTCGCGTCCACGAGCGTCGGCCTGACCCCGTAGGTCCACGACCGCGGCCAGTCCCGAGACGCCGATGGCGACATCGGCGAGCCCGTGGCGCCACGCACGACCGAACGTGTCCGAGATCACCACTGCGACGTCCGCGCCCGCTTCGACCCGGATCGTGTTGCGGATCCGGTGGGCGGAGCGGTCGCTGTCGACGGGAAGGAGCGCCGCGAATCCGTCCTCGACGTTCGAGAGGTCGATGCCGGCGTTCGCGCAGACGAAGCCGTGCTCGGTCTCACTGATGATCAGATCCCCCCGGCGCCGCAGGATGCGCACCGACTCGCGTTCGACCAGCTCGCGCCGGGCGTCGAGGTTCTCATGGTCGAGCGCCACGAGACGGTCCTCGACCTTCGACACCACTTTCTGGGTCACGACGATGCAGTCGCGGTCCGCCAGCGGCGTGTCCTGGGCCGCGGCCGCCGTGGCGATCAGCTCGCCGAGCGAATCGCCGGGACGGACCTCGGGGATGCCCGAGATCGGGATGATCGTGAGCGCGCCCACGAATCAGGCGACGGCGTCGAGGGTGTGCCGGGCGAGTGCGGCGGCAACCCGGGCGTCGGTCATCAGGGTGTCGGCGACGACCGCGTGCACCCCCGCGGCCTCGACCTCGCGGGCGCGCTGCTCGTCGCCGGAGTCGATGACGAGGGTGCCGCAGAACTCGGCGTACGCGCGTGCCACGCCGACGCAGCTCACCTCCATGCCGAGCGGGCCCATCAGCCGGTCGGCCGGGCCCTTCACGGGCGCACCGGCGATGATCGGGCTGACCCCGACGACGCGGTCCCGCCGCCGGCGGAGGACCTCGCGCACTCCCGGCACCGCGAGGATCGGACCGATCGAGATCACCGGGTTCGAGGGGCAGATCAGCACCGTCTCGGCGGCTTCGAGCGCCGCCAGCACGCCCGGTGCCGGTCGGGCGGTCTCGATCCCGTCGAAGTCCACGGCGGCGACGACGGGGTTCGCGCGCTCGCGCACGAACCACTCCTGCATCTTGAGGACCTCGCGCCGCCCGTCGTCGCGGCTGACGGTGACGCGGGTGGCGACCCGGTCGTCGGTCATCGGCAGCAGCCGCGGCACGACCCCCCAGGCGCGGGCGATCTCGGCTGCGACCTCCGAGACCGTCGCGCCCTCGGCGAGCCGCTCCGTGCGGTAGATGTGGGTGCCGAGATCGCGGTCGCCGAGCCGGAACCACGTGTCCTGGCCGTAGCGGTCGAGCGCGTCCATGGTCACGAACGTCTCGCCCGCGAGCCCCCAACCCTGCTCGGGGTGCTCGGCGCCGGCCAGTGTGTACGTGACGGTGTCCAGGTCGGGACACACGTAGAGGCCGTGGAAGACCTCGTCGTCGGCCGTGTTGACGATCACGGTGACATCCTCGGGCGGGACCACGCGCACGAGGCCGCGGAGGAACCGGGCCGCTCCGACTCCACCAGCCAGCGCTACCAGCATGGAATCGAGCCTAAGCCGTGGTGAACGAGAAGGTCCCCTCCGAGGAGGGGACCTTCTCGTTCACCGGTCGCGGCGGGGGGCACCGCGACCGGATGTGCGCGTCGTCGCTCAGGCTTCGCCGTTGACGGCGCGAGGGACCGAGGTGGGCGTGGCGCCCCGGCGGCCCTGCACCCGAGCCTTGCCGATCTCGATCGTCTTGGAGAACTGGTCGGGGATCGAGCTCACGGTGCCGGGCAGGCTGATCGTGCGCAGCTGCTCGATGACCGGCTCGACGCGGACCCGGAGGTCGCCCACGATCGGCTCGGCCCACCCCCGCGGGTCGGCGCTGCGGGCGGCATTCGCGCCGGCCTTGACCTGGGTGCCGACGGCCTCGACGGTGCTGGTCACGGTGGCGCCGAACGTCCCGCCGACGCTCGAACCGAGCGTGCTGACGGTGTCGCCGACGGTCGATCCGAGGTTGCCGACAGTGTCGCCGACGGTCGAACCGAGGTTGCCGAGGCTCGAGGCACACCCGGTGGTGCGGGCCTTGATCACGTCGGTCTGGTGCGCCAGCGAGCTGCCGGCGTCCCGACGGAGGGCGGTGACTCGCGTGACGGCGTCGCGGCGCTTGACCTGCGCCTGCTGGAAGCCGAGCACGCCCACGCCGACGACGATGTACGCGGTGTCGGTCGCGGTCTTGCGGAGGTTGACGTCCATGGGTGATGCGCTCCTCGCGGTTGCTGCGGTGGATCGGGTGGCGGGCCGATCGGCCGGGCCAGTGCAAACACCGTAACGCAGAGTGCTAACTCCTGCAAGCGCGTGACCAGGTGACGATCGTCACCGTGCCCCGGCTCGGCGCCGTCCCGGAAGTACGCTCGACCGGCCCATGGACAGCACTCCGACCCCCTCCGACGGGCCGATGCTCGACTCGGAGTCCCCCGGGGAGACGTCGGAGCCGGTTGCCGCACCGCCCGTCGTGGCTGTGGTGGTCACGAAGGACCCGGGCCCCTGGCTCGAGGAGGGCCTGGAGGCCCTCGGGGCCTCGGACTACCCGGCCGTCACCGTCCTGGTCCTCGACGCCGGCTCCACCGTCGATCCGACGGCCCGCGTGGCCGGTGTCCTGCCCGGAGCCTTCGTGCGCCGGATCCCCGAGGCGGGCGGGTTCGCCGACGCGGCCAACGACGTGATCGACGTCGTCGCCGGGGCGACGTTCCTGCTGTTCTGCCACGACGACGTCGTCCTCGATCCGTCGGCGATCCGGCTCCTGGTCGAGGAGGCGTTCCGCTCGAATGCGGCGATCATCGGGCCGAAGCTGGTCGACTACGACCAGCCCGACGTGCTCCTCGAGGTCGGCATGTCGATCGACCGGCTCGGCGTGCCGCACTCGGGCATCGAGCCGGGTGAGCTCGACCAGGAACAGCACGACTCCGTGCGCGACGTGTTCTTCGTCTCGAGCAGCGTGATGCTCGTGCGGGCGGACCTCTTCGCCGAGCTCGGCGGCTTCGACGCCCGCACGTTCCCCGGGGCCGAGGACCTCGACCTCTGCTGGCGGGCCCGGATCGCCGGCGCCCGCGTGATGGTCGCGCCGGATGCCCGGGTTCGCCACCGGCACGCGGACAAGGTGCACGACGAGTCCGACGCGGTGTCACCCGCCGTCATCCAGCGCAGCCGGCTCCGCGCGATGTTGAAGTCCGCGTCGGGCTGGTCGCTTCTCTATCTCGTCCCGATCGCGCTGTTGCTCGGCATCGTGGAGGTCGTCGCGTTCTTGCTCACGCGCCGCCGGGCTCGGGCTTCGGCGCTCATCGGCGCCTGGGTCTGGAACGTGCGCAACCTCGGCGAGCTGCGTCGGTCGCGCCGCGAGGCCCAGGCACTCCGACGCGTCCCCGACATCGATCTCCGGTCACTCCAGGTGCGCGGGAGTGCACGCGTGCGCGGGTACGTCGCGGGCTCGCTGCACGCAGAGGACCGGATCCGGACGATCTCGGAGCGCAGTCGCTCCGTGGCCGGGACCGCCCAGGGTCGGCTGCGCGACCCTGCGTCCATCGCGGCGGTCGTGTTCGGGTTCCTCGTGCTGTTTGGTTCCCGGGCGCTCCTGCTCGGTCGGTTGCCCGCCATCGGCCAGCTCCCGAGCTGGCCCGGCGTGAGCGGGCTCGTCTCGACCTTCACGTCCGCGTGGCGCTACGTCGGTCTCGGGTCCACGAGCCCCGCCCCGGCGCAGCTCGGCGTGTTCTCGGTGCTCGGAACCGTTGCCCTGGGCGCGACGGGCTTGGTCCGCACCGTGATCGTCGTGGGTGCGCTCCCGTTCGGCGTCTTCGGCGCGTGGCGGCTCGGGCGCCGCATCACCGGTCCGGGCAGTGCTGCGATCGTCGCCGCGCTCGCCTACGGGATCAATCCGCTGCCGCGCAACGCGCTGGCTGCGGGACGGTTCGGCGCGCTGGTGCTGTACGCACTGGCGCCGCTGATCATCTCGAGCCTGTTGCGCATCGCGGGCTACCTCGAAGACACACCGGAACGTCGGTGGTGGCGCGCGGTGGTCGCGACCGGTGCACTCGTCGCGCTGACGACCGCGGCGTGGCCACCCGCGGTCCTGCTGCCGCTCGTGCTCGCGTTCGCACTCTTGGTCGCGCAGCCGATCGCGCGCGGCGCCGGTCGGCTCGGGTCGCTGTGGCGGGCCACGCTCGTCGTCACCGGGATCGGGCTCGCGTTGCTGCTGCCGTGGCCACTCGCGTACCTGCGGGCCGGGGACCGCCTCGCCGCGTTGGGCTTTGCGTTCCGGTTGGATCTGAGCTTCTCCCAGATCCTCCGGTTCCAGACCGGCCCCAACGGTGCCGGCCTCTCGGGTTGGATCATCGCCGGTGCGGCACTCCTCGTGCTCGTGCTCGCCTCGGGCCCACGCCTCGTCTGGGCGACCCGTGCGTGGGTGCTCGCGCTCGTGTCGTTCGCGTGCGTATGGGTGCCGTCGCAATTCTTCTCCGACATCCCGATGCCGGCAGTCGAGGCGCTGCTGGTCCCGGCCGCGCTCGGTGTGTCGCTCGCGGTGGGGCTCGGCGTCGCCGCGTTCATCGAGGACGTGCGCCACTTCCACTTCGGCTGGCGCCAGGTCGCTGCGGTCGGCGGCGCGATCGCGCTGGCGTTCCCGGTCTTCGCGTTCGCGGTCGATGCACTCGACGGTCGCTGGCACATGCCACCCAACGATTGGAACCAGAACCTGTCGTGGATGAAGGCCGAGGACGAGAGCGGCCAGTTCCGGGTGCTGTGGCTCGGCAATCCGGCGGTGCTCCCCGTCGATCCGGTCGTGCACGATGACGTCGGCTTCGGCGTCACCAACGACGGACCGGGTGACGTGCGCACCGCGTTGCCCCCGCCCGCCGGGGGGACCAGCGTGCGGGTGGCGGACGTCGTCGATCTCCTTCGCGAGCGCCGCAGCAATCGCGTGGGCGC
>JADGON010000347.1 GCA_017882945.1 Acidimicrobiia bacterium
CGCTCGACGGCGTGCGCGGCATCGGGATCTTGCTCATCGTCGTGTACCACGCGTATTCGAACCTGATCCCGGTCCGGTCGTCCTGGGGAATCCGTTCCCGGGCTCGTTCATCGGTGTCGACATCTTCTTCGGCCTCAGCGGCTTTCTGATCACGAGCCTGCTGTTGCGCGAAGAGTGGCACCAACGGGTCGGTCCGGCTGCGCCGGTTCTACGCGCGGCGAGCGCTCCGGTTGCTCCCCGCGTTGTACGTGCTCATCGCCGCGTACGTTGTGTACGCGGCGCTGACCAACGAGCACATCACCCTGATCGGCGTGATCGCCACGGCGACTTACTGGCAGAACTTCGCGCACGGAAACCAGATTTCAGGCTTCACGCACCTGTGGTCGCTCGCAGTCGAGGAGCAGTTCTACCTCGTGTGGCCGATCTTCCTGATGGCGTTGATGCGCGTGCGGCGGCGGCCCGGTCGCGTGGCCGGCGCGTTGGTCGCGCTGCTGGTTGCGATGAACGTGTACCGCATGGTCGAGTGGCGCGGGCCGATCTCGGTGTTCTCGTTCTACGTGCGCCCGTACACGCACGGCGACGCGCTCATCGTCGGCGCGCTGGCTGCGTACGTGTGGGTGAACGGGTTTCGGCCTTCCCGCGTGCTCGTGCCGGCCGCGTGGATCTCGGTCGCGTTCCTCGGTCTGTGCGTCGCCCGCTACAGCGCGGCGGATCGCTTCTACTACCTCGGCGGGTTCACGCTCGTCGGCATCGCGACGAGCGTGATCATTCTCGCTTCGCTCCAGACGTCGTGGATCGGTGCGCGGCTGTTCGAGTTCCGCCCGCTCTGCGTCCTCGGCCGCGTGTCATACGGCGTGTACCTCTGGCACTACCCGATCTTCCTCGCGGTTCAGCGCTACACGCACGACTGGTCGGTGCCGGCGCGGCTCGCGCTCGCGTTCACGCTCACGGCGATCGTCACCGCCGCGTCGTGGAACTTCGTCGAGCGCCCGTTCCTGCGTTGGAAGGACCGGTTCAGCGTCGCTCGTTAGGCCCTCGAACCGGCGCTGGTACTGCGGCCGTGCCCGATGCGCGACTTCTGCAGTACCAGCGTCACGGTCACGATGTTGGCGTGGTGCGCGACGAGCTGGTCGGCGTGGTCGATCCTCCCGAGCCGGAAGACGAAGACGGCGTCGTCGTGGTTGTGGTTGTGCTCCCGAGGTTTCCGATGGCGGGACCCTGGAGGTTGATGCCGCCGGTGCCCGAAGGCAGGACCCAGAACTGGATCGAGCCCGACTCGATGGCCTTGAGCAGCACGTAGTTCATGCCGGCGACCGAGAGCTGCCTGTTGAGTGCCGCGATGCCCTCGGCCTCCGCCTTGCGCTGCGCGACCTGGTTCTGCAGGACCTGGATCTGGATCGCCGATGTACGCACCGCCTGGAACGCGTTGACGACCGCGGTCGGAACGTCGATCTGCTTCACGATGAAGGTCGGTGGTTTGCACACTCCGCCGAGCTTGTACGACGGCGAACAGAAGTACGGCTCGCCGAGGGCCGAGATCAAGCGCTGGCTCAGGCTCGTCTGCACGGCGTCCTGCATCTTCACCAGGTTGGTCGCGTTTCCATAGAGCTGCGAGACGTCGTAGCGCCGGGTCTGCTCCTGGATCGCGTTCTCGATCTGTTGCCGGAACGTGTCCTGGAGGAGGTTGTTCCAGCCCTTCGTGGTGTACGCCTTGTACTGCAAACCCAACTGCTCGTGGAACTGGCGAAGCAGTCCGGTGTTCAGCTTGAAGTAGATCGCGGCCTGGAACGTGAGCGGGACCCGGTCGGAGGTCGGCGCCAGGATCGAGTCGGCGCCCCTGACGGCCCCGACACGCGGGTTCTTCGAGATGATGTAGTTCTGCTGGTCGACGGGGTAGAGGTACAGCGGGTCGTACCAGCCGTTGAAGAACAGACCCGAACCGGGTTGCACGATGCGTTGGAAGTGCGCCGATTCGAAGGGCCCACCTCCGTAGCTGATCCCGATCATGTTCCTCGGGGTCTTCTTCAGCCCCGAGACGAACGCCGGTGCGAACGCGAGCAGCAGGATCGCCACCAGGACGGCCACTGCCCGTTGCCCGACGCCGAGACGGGGGGGCGTTCCGCCGGACGCGGCACCCCACGGGCCGCTCCCACCGTTTCCGCCGGTTCCGCCGAGGTCGCTGCGTTGCCTCCGGCGCTGCCGACGACTCTCCCGGCTCACGGCCAGGGTCGCCGCGGCGCCAAGGGACGAGGGTTCCTCCCGTTCACCTGGCCCTTCGTCCCCGCCGCCACCGACTCCGCTCGGTCCGTCAACCATCTCTGCCTCTCAAACTGTCGGCTAGCGCGGCCACCCGGGGTGTCTTACTGCGTCGTCGGCGGAGCGCGCAACACTCGATCGGCCAGTTC
Organism: Acidimicrobiia bacterium; assembly: GCA_017882945.1. Taxonomy (GTDB): domain Bacteria; phylum Actinomycetota; class Acidimicrobiia; order IMCC26256; family JAENVU01; genus Chersky-806. Next base: position 2,406 of record JADGON010000347.1, read on the forward strand.
GCCGGCCTTCTGGACCGCGCGCGCGTTGCTCACGTAGAGTGGTCGAACCTGAGATTGGGCGAAGTGAGGTCCGGGTACCGCTCGGATAAGATGCCGAAATCGCAGGCCGATCGATGCCGGGGACGAGTAGTCGCGCGCTGTACGCCGTCAAGGTCCTGGTGGGACCGGACGCTCGACCCTAAGTGAGCAAAGGCAGAGATCTTGGAGCTGGCAGACCTCGGCAAATCGCTCCGCCTCCACTGGCGGCTCTCCGTCGCATGCGTGTTGCTCGGAATCGTCGGTTTGGCCCTCTTCCTCGTCACGCGCCACCAGGTGCGCCCGGCCAACCGGTACCGGGTCACCGTCGACCTGCTCGTGCCCGCGATCAGTCCGAAGGCCGGGGGTCGACCCGCAGGCGTGCCTCCGGGCATGTTGGTGGACCAGAACCGGGTCGCCCTCAGCAAGAAGACCGAGAAGGCCGCGCTCGACGCGGCGAAGATCCCCAAGGACAACCGCCGTGGAATCGGGTTCGTCTTTCGCGCCAGCCCCACGAGCGACATCATCTCGATCGGCGCGACGGCACACGACCCGAAGATCGCGGCCGCGGTGGCGGCTGCCTTCGAGCACGCCTACGTCGCGGACCGACGGCAAACGGTCGCCAACGGTTTGAAGAGCGCGGCAGACTCGGCCACGTCCTCGCTGGCGACGCTCCAGGCCAGGCTCGCGGTCGTCAGGGCGCTGCTCAAGAAGATCAATCCGGGCGTCCTGGCCACCCTTCCCCTCACCTCGACGCGAGGAAGCGTGTCGTCCCCGCTGCCGTTGTTCACGCCGCTCCCCACCATTCTGCTGGTTGTGGAGCATAAGCAGTTGGCCTTGAGGATCCTCGGCGCCGAAACGTCGTACGCCACGAACATCACCGATGCGCTGGTCCCGCAGAGCTTTGCGCAGGTGGTCGAGGTCGGCGGCGCAGCGCAGATCACGCCACCATTGCCGTCGTCGAAGACGCCGGCCCTGCCGTTCCTCGGGATCGGACTGCTCCTGGCCCTCGTGGCGCCGATTGTGATCGATCGGCTCGACCGTTCGATCCGCAGCGCCAAGACGGCAGCGATCGCCTTCGGCTCGATCGTCATGACCTCGGTCCCCGCGGGCTCGAGAAGGCTCTTTCACTCGCTCGTTCCGCCCGGTACGCCCCAGGACGGGGCCTACCGCGCTCTGGCTGCCATGAGCATCGCCACCGATCGGCTTCCCGCCGCGATCGTCGTCACGTCACCGACGGGAACCGTCCAGGACACGGTGGCGGCGAACTTCGCGGCTGCGCTCGCGGGGCTCGGCCTGCGGGTCGCGCTCATCGCGACCGACTCCCGACAGAGCTGGTTCCTCGACACGAGGCGCGATCCCGAGGATTCCGGTGTCCCGTTCCCCGACGTGCTCGAGCTGGCTCATCGTGGTGCCCTCGACGGCACGCTGCCGAGCAGCCTCGTCCGGACGAACCTCGAGAAGCTCGTCGTGCTGCCGCCGGGCGTCGAAGACCGTGAGATCCGCCTCGACGGGTTGCGACCGCTGCTCGAGACGTTGTCGACCAGCAACGTCGACGTGACCGTCATCGCGGGGCCGGCCGTGTTGGAAGACCCCAACGCGACCATCTTGGCGTGGACCACGCGCAGTGTCCTGTGGGCGTTCGAGACCGGCGAGGTCACCGAAGCCGAGGCGAAGGAAGCCGCCTCCCGGGTCGCGCTCGCCGGTGCGACCTCGTTCGGTATCGCCATGGTCAACGGGAAGACCTAAGGGGCGCAGTGGTGGCGGCGCTGGTCGTGCACCTGATGTCGCCCGGCGCGGCTGCGGATCAGCCCGGCTGGATCGCGCCCGATGGATCGGTGCGACACGAGTTCGTCTCGTGGCGCGAGATTCCGCCGACCCTGTCGAAGGCCGACCTCGTGGTCGCGCACGGTCTCGCCGCGCTCGTGGTCTCGCAGACCATGACCAACATCGGTCCGGGGCTGGTGTACCGGCCAACGGGGAGCAACCGCCTGCGCCGCCGCCCGGGTGCCCGGCGCCTGCGTGCGTCGTGGGTCGCGGCCGCCGACAGCCGGAGCGCGCTCGCGACGGCAGCCGCGCTCGGCCTCGACCGCGACCGTGTGGTCGTGATCCCCGACGACGATCGCGACGCGTGGAACCGTCTCGCGCGGTCGTTGGTGAGGTTCGAGCAGATCGACAGCGACCTCGCGCCGGGGCGACCGCCGCGGGTGGGCCCGGCTGCGGCCCTGCGGCGGGTGTTCCGTCGTCCGGGAGCGCCCGACGCGCAGCCCGCGGCGGCGGACGCTCTGGTCGTCGATGAGGCCGTTGTCGCCGAGCCGGGTGTCGAAGCGCTCGTTGTCGATGAGGCGGTTGTCGCCGAGCCGGGTGTCGACGAGCCGCCGGAGGACCTGGGCGCCGTGGTCCCGCCGGTGGTCGAGGCCGCTGCCGCGCGAGCGGCCGCCGAGCTCCCGGATGCGGTGGAGCCGCCGGCTGAGCCGCCTGTCGACGAGGCGCCGCCGGCGCTGTCCGTTCCGCCCGCCCCCGACTCGCCGGAGCCCACGACGCCGCGGCGAGTGGCCCGGCGGTCCGGCCTCCGCGGGGCGTTCGGTCGGCGAGCCGCGTCTCGAAGGGCTGCACGGCGCGCAGGTGCCGTGGCCAACGTCGTCGTCGATGCCCCCGGTACGGACGTGCCGGCGCAGGACGCGCCGGTCGAGGAGACGCTTCCGGAGGCGGACCTCGACGCGCTGGTGGCGGCGGCGCCGGTCGTGGACGGGCCGGTCGTGCCAGAACCGGTCGTGGCCGAGCCGGTCGTGGCCGAGCCGGTCGTGGCCGAGCCCGAGGTGGAGGTGCCGGTCGCGGACCTTCCCCCGGTGGAGGTCGAGGCCCCCGCTCCCGCGCCGCCCGCCGAACTGCCCTTCGACCAGATTCCGGTCGCGCCGCCGGTTGTCGAGGCGGAACCCGTCACCGATACGGAACCCGTCGTCGAGCCGGAAGCGGTTCCGCCCGTCGTCGCGCCGCCGGCCATCGCCGCGCGGGCCGATCTCCCGCGCATCAGCGCGGCCGCGCCGCGCGGATTGCCGCCCATCGTGGCGATGGAGAGCGTCGACCCGACGAGCCCCGGGCACCCGTGGTGGAAGTACCGCCGC
>JADGON010000348.1 GCA_017882945.1 Acidimicrobiia bacterium
CTTCCGAGAGCCCGCCACGACCACCACCGACAACCACCCGGCATGAGGGCAGCCCGTGAGTGAGTCGCTGTCGGTCCCGAGCGCGCTTGCGGGGGAGCGGGTGGATCGGGCGGTCGCGCTGCTGACCGGCTGGTCGCGTGCCGAGGTGCAGGTGCTGATCGACGACGCGGCGGTCCTTGTGGAGGGCAAGACGGTGATCAAGAGCCGTCGACTGCTCGAAGGCGAGATCGTCGAGCTGCTCGCCGAGCCCGAGCCGGTGGGGCTGCCCGAGCCACAGCCGATCCCCATCGTGGTGGTGAGCGAGGACGCCGACGTGATCGTCGTCGACAAGCCCGCGGGTCTCATCGTGCACCCCGGAGCCGGCCATCCGGACGGCACGCTCGTGAACGGCCTCCTCGACCGCTTCCCCGAGATCGCCGACGTCGGCGACCCGGCTCGACCGGGCATCGTGCACCGGCTCGACGCGAACACGAGTGGGCTGCTCGCAGTGGCGCGCACGCCCGTCGCGTACGAGGCGCTCGTTGCCGCGCTCGCCGCGAGGACGGTGGATCGGGGATACGTCGCGCTGGTCTGGGGGGTGCCCGACTCCGGCAGCGGGATGATCGACGCGCCGATCGGGCGGTCGGTCCGGCGGCCGACGCGCATGGCGGTCCGTGAGGGCGGTCGGCAGGCCCGGACCCGCTACACCGTCGAGCGCACCTTCACGGAGTCGGGGGTCAGCCTCCTGCGGTGCTCACTCGAGACGGGACGTACGCACCAGATCCGCGTGCATCTCGCGGCGATCCATCATCCGGTCGTCGGTGATCCGGCGTACGGCGGGATCCGGTCGGGGGTCGAGATCGCGCGACCGTTCCTCCATGCGGCGACACTCGCGTTCGCGCACCCGGTTACGGGCGAGCCCCGACAGTTTGCTTCGCCGCTTCCACCCGATCTCGTGCGGGTGTTGGAGCAGCTGAGCGATTGACCACTCGCAACGCGGTGAGGCTCGCCACGAGCACGGTGCTCCCGATCGCGAAGTACGCCACGCCGATGCTGCCCGAGTCGGTGCCGGCGGTGAGCGCGTGGACGGTGGCGAACGCGAAGAGACCGAAGCTGCTGAGGTGCACGGCATGCCAGAACCGGCGGGGGATCCGGCGCTGGAGCAATGACGTGATCTCGATCGCGACGAGCAGGTAGAGCGCCACCACGCCCCACGCGACCGCCACCGGCTTCCAGGTCGAGGCGAAGGGCACGAAGAGCTCGGCCGGGCCGAAGTGCACGTACGAGTCGAGCCAGAGGCCCAGGATGTGGACGCCGACGAAGACCACCGTGAGCGCGCCGAGGAAGCGGTGGAGGTCGAGCACCCACGCCGGCTTCGGCCGGCGCGAGAGCCGACCGGAGAGCAGCAGGCCCCAGACCACCGACGCGGTGGCCAGGCCCCACGACACGAACCCACCGGCGCGCGCGGTGTACCACCAGAACTGGGAGCTCATCGCAGGTACTCCTCGATCCCGGCCAGGCGGATCACGTTTCCCGAATCGCCGACGAGGAGGCCGGTTGCGTGCGCGTCCTCGATGATCTCGGCGGCACCATCGGCGCCGGCGACGAACACGGCCTTGGTCAACCGCTCCGCGATCGCCGCCGACCCGGCGACGATCGTGACCGATGTCAGTCCCGCGGCGGCCGGCCGGCCCCGTCGCGGATCGAGCAGGTGGTGCAGCGGCATCCCAGCGCGCTTCCAGCGTCGCTTGGAGCACGAGCTGGTCGCGACCGCGCCGTCGGCGAGTGCGATGCGGAGGTCGGGGAGGTGCTCGACGTCGACGATCCAGCCGTCCGCGGTGGGAGCCGCGCCCCGGACCCTGAGGTCGCCGCCGATGTTGACGCAGGCACCCGCCGCGCCGGCTTCGAGCAGCTCGTCCGCGACGAGGTCCGCCGCCAGGCCCTTCCCGATGCCTCCGAGATCGATCTCGGTGCCGGGCGGCAGCGTGACGGAGCGGACCGCGGCGTCGATGTCGATGCCCGCGCAGCCGGGCGCGGCGCCGGGGGAGTCGTACGGGGAGGGGTCGTCTGCGCTCAGCTGCGCGAACGTGCGGTCGTACCCGGCCGCAACCAGCGCGGGGAGCACCGTCGGGTCGAAGCGGCCGTCCGTGGCCTTCCAGGCGTCCACCGCGGCGATCACGCCGGTGAGCGTGTCGCTGGAAACGATGACGGGCCGGCCCGGCAGTCGATTCAGCCGGCTCAGCTCGCTGTCCGGCCGAAAGCGGCTCCAGCGCGCTTCGAGCTGGTCGATCCGGGCGCGCGCCGCGGGCGCGAGATCGGGGTGGCCGCCCACCACGATCACATGGACGTCGCTTCCCATTGCACCGAAGCGGATCTCGCTGACCGAGGGGCGCGCGTCGGTGAGCGTCATCAGCTGGTCTTGGTGGTGGTCACCGGCGCGGGTCGCGGTGCCGGAGCGGAGGCGACGGGTGCTGCGGCCCGCTGCGGTGCCGGAGCGGCCGCGGCCGGCGCCGAACGGGTCGAGCCGCCCGACGAGCTTGCAGCACGTGACCCGCCCGAGCTCGCTGCGGTGCCGGAGCCCGCCGTGGTGCCGGTCGCCGCCGGACCGGTCGCGGCCGGGACGGGCACCTGACGATGGATGATCACCACCACCTGCCGGGGCGGCAGCGTGGTCGGCGTGATCGCTGCGGCCGGCTGGCTGGCTGCGACCGTCTGGGTCGGGGTCGACAGCGTGAGCGCCGCGATGAAGCCGAACAGCGCAGTGGCACTCAATCCTGCCACCATGATCCGGCTGGTCGCTGCCGGGTGGCGCCGCGTCCGGGACGGGGGGCGCTTCGCGGCGGGTGCCGCGTTCGATCGGGCTGCCAGCGCGGCCGCTCGGCGTGCGAGGTCCGGGTCAGTCATCCTCGTGTCCACCCGGGGAGCTCGTCGATCCGGAACCACTCGAGGTGTCCTCGGGGTGCGCCGGCTGGGTCCCGCCCTTGTCGTCGCCGGGGTGGGCCGGGCTGACGACAGGAGCCGTTCCCGTCGCCGGCGCGGGGGCAGTGCTGGACACGCGGGTGTCGCCGCTGGAGCGCTGCTCACCGGTCGCGTTGCTCCGCGAGCCGGTGTCCCCGCTCGTGGCGGTGCCGCCGTCCGTCGCCGCAGCCGGGGCGGGAACCGGGTCGTCCACGATGATCGTCTTGACCTCGGTCCGTGCGGGCTGCGTGGCGTCGATGGGGCTGAGCTTGCCGACCCGGGTGGTGTCGTTGGTCAGGCCGAACAGGCCCATGCTCGAACCCAGCGCGATGAGGGCAGCCGATGCCGTCAGCGAGATCGCGCCGACGGTGGCGAGAGTCTTGCGTCGATCCATGATGAGATCCTTCAGCTCGTGGGGGCGGTTCGTTGTCGTGGTGACACCGTAGAGATCGACATTCCAAGCCGAGACCCGAGAAGTTCCAAGATTCGGCCAACCCTCCCTGCTCGCGTCGAAGTGTCTGTGCGAGGGTGTCTCCATGCGGGTCTTGATGGTCGAAGATGACGACGCGATCGCCGTGCCACTCGCGCGGGGTCTGGAGCGAGAGGGCTTCGAGGTCGCACGCGCGGCCACCGGGGAGCTGGCGCTGGCCGCGCAGGACTACGACGTCGTGCTGCTCGATCTGGGTCTGCCCGACATCGACGGTTTCGACGTGTGCCGCCGGCTCCGCGCGGGATCGGACGTCCCGATCATCGTCGTGACCGCGCGCGGCGACGAGGTCGATCGCGTGGTGGGACTCGAGCTGGGCGCGGACGACTACATCGTCAAGCCGTTCGGGTTCCGTGAGCTCATCGCGCGGATCCGCGCGGTGACGCGTCGCGCCCAGCCGCGCACGGATGATCTCGCTCCCGGCACGGTCGGCGCGCTCACGATCGACCGTCGCACGCACCAGGTCACGATGGACGACCGGGCGTTGGCCCTCACACCCAAGGAGTTCGATCTCCTCGCGCTCCTCGCCGAGCAGCCCGGCACCGTCTTTCCTCGCGCCCAGATCCTCGAGGAGGTCTGGGACGCGCACTGGTACGGGCCGACCAAGACGCTCGATGTCCATGTCGCCGCGCTGCGCAAGAAGCTCGGCGATCCCGCCTGGATCGAGACGGTGCGCGGGGTCGGGTTCCGGCTCGTCGAGCCGCCGAGCGAGGAAGCGGGCTCGGCCGGGTAGTCGGGCCGACGACCTCACGTGCGCCGCCGACTGCTGCTGAGCTACCTCTCGATCACCGTCTTCGTCCTGCTGGTGCTCGAGATCCCGCTCGGCTTCGCGTACGCGCAGTCCGAGCGCCGCCGGCTCACCGCCGCGGTGCAGCACGACGCGTTGGCACTGTCGATCCGCGCGGAAGAGGGACTCGAGAGCGGGAACCTCCCGCAGCTGAAGAAGGTCGTCGATACCTACCAGCGCGACACCGGTGGAAGGGTCGTCGTCGTGGGAAAGGACGGCACGCTGCTCGCCGACTCGGATCCGCTCCGGGCGGGGCCCCGGAACTTCTCCAGCCGGCCGGAGTTCCGGGCCGCGCTGCGCGGCAAGGAGAACAGCGGCTCGAGGTACTCCGCAACACTGAAGCAGACCCTCCAGTACTTCGCGGTGCCGGTCGTGAACGGCAACGTGCCGATCGGCGCACTGCGGGTCACCTACCCCACCTCGTTCGTCGACGCTCGGATTCGCCGCACCTGGCTGGTGCTGGCCGGAGTCGGGGCCATCGTGCTCGCGGTCGTCTTCCTCGTCAGCCTGCGGCTGGCCCGGCAGGTCACGAAGCCGCTCGACGACCTCGAGCGAGCGGCGGGGGATCTGGGCCACGGTGACCTCGAGGCGCGCACGGTGATCCCTGCGGGCCCGCCCGAGATCCGTGAGCTCGCGGAGTCGTTCAACCGCACCGCGGCGCGGCTGGAGGAGCTCGTCACGTCGCAACAGGCCTTCGTTGCCGATGCCTCGCACCAGCTGCGGACGCCGCTCGCGGCGCTCCGCCTCCGGCTCGAGAACCTGGAGGGGGAGCTCGGGAACGCACCCGAGCCCGCGCGTGAAGACGTCGTCGGCGCACTGGACGAAGTGGCCCGCCTCTCGCGGCTGGTCGACGGGCTCCTGGAGCTGGCCCGCGCCGAACGCAGCGTGACCGCGACGGGGCCCATCGCCGTGAGGCCGTTGGTGGACCAGCGCGTCGACGCGTGGTCGGCGCTCGCGTCCGAGCGGGACGTGGACCTGGTCGCCCGGATCGATGGTGATCTCGTCGTGAGCTCGGCGCCCGGGCGGCTCGATCAGGTGCTCGACAACCTGTTGGCCAACGCCCTCGACATCGCTCCCGGGGGAAGCGCGGTCCGCGTGACCGGCCGTCGAACGGGGGCGGGCATCGAGCTCGTCGTGCTCGACGCAGGTCCGGGGATGAGCGCGGAGCAGCGGGCGCATGCCTTCGACCGGTTCTGGCGCCCGAGCGGGGCGGACCGCAACGGGGGCTCCGGGCTCGGCTTGTCGATCGTGAAGCGGCTCGTCACCGCCGACGGTGGGTCGGTCGAGCTCGACGAGTCACCCGAAGGTGGTCTCGCCGCGCGGGTCCTCCTCAGGGAGTGGTAGCTCGGCTCGTCCGGCGGTCCCGCGCGGTGCTCGTCACCGACGCGACGTCCGGGTGGCCGATCCGGGTCCGGTCGACGAGCTCGGCCAGCGTGTAGCCCGCCAGGAGCTTGCCCATCTCCTCGGAGACGCCGACCCAGACCTCTTGCAGCACGCAGTGGCCCTCGCAGTGGTCGTGCTCACCCATCAGCGTGGTCAACGGGCCGTCGACCGCGGCGAGGATCTCGGCGACGGTGATCTCCGTCGGCGGGCGCGCGAGCACGTAGCCACCACCGACCCCGCGCTTCGAGCGCACGAGGCCCGCGCCCTTGACCGCGAGCAGGATCTGCTCGAGGTAGGGCTGGGGCAGATTCGTGCGTTCGGCGATCTCCTTGACCGACGTCGGTCGGTCGGACTCGTGCAGCGCGAGCGACAGCAATGCGCGCGCCGCGTAATCGCCACGGGTCGAAACCTTCACCGGGACATGGTCGCATACACGGGAACGCAGGGCGGGAGGGAGTACGTTCGGCCGATGGAGCCGGGAATGGAGCCGGTGAAGGCTGCCTACGGCGCCGGATCCCTGGATCAGGTCGTCCCCACGCTGCTCCACGGCCGGTCCGCGACCTGGCTGCCCGAACCGGTGGCCGGTGCCCGCTCCGTCGTGGTGCTGCTCCTCGACGGCCTGGGGTGGGGGAGCCTCGAGCACCACCGGTCCACGCTCCCCGAGCTGGGTCAGATGGCCGGGGGACCGATCACGACGGTCATCCCGTCGACCACCGCGGCCGCGTTGACGTCGTTGGCGACGGGCATGGCACCCGCGGCACACGGCATCGTCGGGTTCCGCATCCGGGTCGACGACTCCGTGCTGAACGTCTTGCGCTGGCAGGTCCCGCACGGGCGGAAAGCGCCGGATCCCTTCTCGGTCCAGCGCCACTCCGCGTTCCTCGGCCGGCCGGTGCCGGTGATCACGAAGAAGGAGTTCCGCACGACCGGCTTCACCGAAGCCCACCTGCGCGGCAGCCGCTTCTACGGATGGAGCACGGTGTCGGTGCTCGTCGAGCAGTGTCGCCGCCTCGTCGGCCAGGACGAGCGCTTCGTCTACGCGTACTACCCGGGCGTCGACACGGTGGCGCACGAGTTCGGGCTGCACGACGAGTACTACCCGGCCGAGCTCGCGTTTGCCGACGAGCTCGTCGGCCGCCTGCTCGACGCGCTTCCCGCGCACGCCACGCTCGTGGTCACGGCCGACCACGGCCAGGTGCACGTGGGTGACCGGTGGATCACGCTTCACCCGCTGCGCGAGATGTTCAAGCTCTGCGCGGGCGAAGGGCGGTTCCGGTACCTCTACGCGAACAAGGGCGCGGCGGCCGAGCTCCTCGAGGCGGCGCGCGACGAGTTCGGTGACGTGGCGTGGGTGTTCTCGCGCGACCAGCTCCTCGACGAGGGTTGGCTGGGCCCCGGCCCGGTCATCGCCTCGATCCGGCGGCGGGTCGGCGACGTGATCCTGGCACCTCGAGAACCGGTGGCGTTCGTGGACCCGGACATGCCCAACGAGGCCAACCTGATCGGGGCCCACGGCTCGCTCACCGCCGACGAGATGCTCGTCCCCCTCCTCGCCGCTCGCGGCCGGGGATAGGGCGGCCTCCGGCGGTCCCCCTTCCGAAGATCTCCGGAGGGCGATTGCCGGGCCTGGACCGACTGGGGCCCTCCGGCGGTCCTGTTCCGAAGATCTCCGGCGGGCGATTGCCGGGCCTGGACCGACTGGGGCCCTCCGGCGGTCCTGTTCCGCAGATATCCGGCGGTCCGAAATCAGCCCTGGTTCGCGCGGCAGGACCTCGTCTACCCTGAGTTACAGCAGTGTGATTTGTCCACAAGTCCGTCCACAGGTGTCCACAGAGCTGTGAGCAAGTCGTTCGTCCATCTCCACGTGCACACCGAGTACTCGATGCTCGACGGTGCGTCGCGCATCGGTGACGTCGTCGCGGCAGCCGCGAACGACGGGCAGCCGGCGATCGGGATCACGGACCACGGCAACATGTACGGCGTCCTCGACATGTACCAGGCCGCACGCGACGCGGGGATCATCCCGATCATCGGCACCGAGCTCTACCAGGCCTACGAGCACCGGACCGAGCGCCCGGCGCGCCGCAACAGCACGGTCGACGACTCCGGGGGCGAGGTCGAGGGCGGCCGCAAGGCCTACTACCACCTCACCGCGCTCGCGGAGACGCTCACGGGCTACCGCAACCTGATCCAGCTCTCGAGCCGCGCGTACCTCGAGGGCTACTACCAGAAGCCCAAGGTGGATTGGGAGCTGCTCGAGGCGCACCACGAAGGGATCATCGCAACGACGGGCTGTCTCGGAGGCCAGGTCCTCCAGGCACTGCTCAAGGACGACGACGCGGGCGCGCTCGCGGTGGCCGGTCGCCTGCAGGACATCTTCGGTCGCGAGAGCCTCTTCGTGGAGCTGCAGGACCACGGCATCGCGGACCAGCACCGGACGAACCCGAAGCTGATGGAGATCGCTCGCGCCATCAATGCACCGCTCCTGGCGACGAACGACAGCCACTACACGCTCCAGGGCGACGCGATGGCCCACGACGCGCTGTTGTGCGTGCAGACGAACGCGAAGATCCACGAGGAGAAGCGCTTCCGCTTTCACGGCGACCAGCACTACCTGAAGAGTGCGGTCGAGATGCGCAGCCTGTTCGACGAGGTGCCCGAGGCCTGCGACAGCACCTTGTGGGTCGCCGAGCGCGCGGACGTCGAGCTCGAGTTCGGCAATCCGGTGCTGCCGAGCTTCCCCGTCCCCGAAGGCCACACGGAGACGAGCTACCTGCGCGAGCTCACCATCGAGGGCGCGAAGGAACGCTACGGGCAGTCACCGCCGGCGGTGGTGCTCGAGCGGTTGGAGCACGAGCTCGGCGTCATCGAGTCGATGGGCTTCTCCGCCTACTTCCTCATCGTCTGGGACATCGTCCACTACGCGAAGTCACGGGGGATCCGGGTGGGTCCCGGTCGAGGGAGCGCCGCGGGTTCGTGCGTCGCGTTCTGCCTGCGCATCGTGGACATCGACCCGATCAAGTACGACCTGCTGTTCGAGCGGTTCCTCAACCCGGGCCGCAAGCAGATGCCCGACATCGACATGGACTTCGACTCCCGCTATCGCGGCGAGATGATCAAGTACGTCGCGGCGAAGTACGGCGCGGACCACGTGGCGCAGATCGTGACGTTCTCGACGATCAAGGCGCGGGCTGCGGTGCGCGACGCGGCCAGAGTGCTGGACTACCCCTACGGGCTCGGCGACAAGATCGCCAAGCTCATGCCGCCGCTCATCATGGGTCGCGACACCCCGCTGCACGCGTGCTTCGAGAAGAAGGTGAAGTTCGAAGACGGCTACAAGATGGCCTCGGACCTGCGCGAGCTCTACGAGTCGGATC
>JADGON010000349.1 GCA_017882945.1 Acidimicrobiia bacterium
AGGAGCTTGGTCCCCGACTCACGCTGGTCTTCCTCGGTCGGCCCCACGAGTCCTCGGAGCTGCATCTGCGCGTCATCGAGCGGGTCAAGGGTCGAGAGTCGAGGGCGCTCTCGCGGCTGCGGGATGCCGCGGTCGCCGCTCGCGATGCGGTCGTCGCTCGGGATCTCGACGCATTCGGTCGCGCGATGATCGCCAACACCGAAGCGCAGAGCTCACTGCACCCCGAGCTGGTCGGCAGAGATGCTGGACGGGTGATCGAGCTCGCGGCCGCCCATGGAGCGATCGGATGGAAGGTCAACGGCGCCGGCGGAGACGGCGGCTCGGTCACCCTCTTGAGCGCGTCGCCGGAGTCCAAGGATGCGCTCGAGCATCGCGTCACCGGTTCGGACTCGCGCTACCGCGTCTTTCCCGTCGAAGTCAGCGCCGTCGGGCTCCAGGTCCGTGGTGCGCTGGAGCTCGATCGGTGATTGGATCGGGGCCGATGGGAGTCGCGACATGAAGCTCCGAATCGGCGTGGTGCTGTGGATGCTCTCGTGGATCCCGTACGGGATCATCCTGGGTCTGAGCGGAACCGCGCTCACCCTGGCGTGGGGGATCGAGATCATGCTGGGCATCGTCGGGCTGGCATTGGCCGGCACCGAGTTCGCCCAGGCGGTCAAGACGAAGGGCTGGAGGCGAGCCCCCGGGGTGGCGCTGCACGCACTCGTCCACGGACGCGATATCGCCTGATGCAGACTGTCCGGATGGTGGATCTTCAACACTCGGATTCGATCGTGGTCGCGTGCTCCGGGGAGACGCTCTACGACATGGTCTCGGACGTGACCCGCATGGGGGAGTGGAGCCCCGTATGCAAGGCGTGCTGGTGGGACGACGGCGACGGCCCGCGCGTCGGCGCCTGGTTCACCGGGCGCAACGAGACGCCCGACAAGACGTGGGAGACGCGTTCGGAGATCGTGGTTGCCGATCGGGGTCGCGAGTTCGCATTCGTCGTCGGCGGCTCGTACGTGCGGTGGGGCTACAGCTTCAGGGCGGTCGAAGGCGGGACGGAGATCACCGAGTCGTGGGAGTTCCTCCCCGATTGCGCCGCGCTGTTCGAGAAGCGGTTCGGAGCGGATGCTCAGGCACAGACCGCGGACCGGGCCGAGGCCGCGCGCACCGGCATTCCCGCCACCCTTGCCGCGATCAAGCGCATCGCGGAATCCGACTGAACGTCGATTCAGGCAGAGGGAGCAGCGCCGCCCGGGGCCACGGTGCGGGCGAGGATGCCGAGCGTGGCTCGCAGCGCGCTCTCGGGGATGATCGGGAAGATCGCCGCCTCTTTCCACGCCGGATCGATGTTCGACCAGTCGTAGTAGGACGTGACGAGCGTGCCCTCGTCAGCGGGCTCCAGCGTGTAGCCGTAGACGTGGCCGATCTGGGGGCGGATCTGTCCCAGGATCGTCCAGGCGATCTCGCGATCGGGCACGAACGTCGTGATGGTGACCGTCACGTCGTAGCGGCCCATCGGGAAGTCGTTGAGCGCTTCGCGATCCATGTGCACGACGAAGCTGTCGCCCTCGGCGGTCACGGGCTCGCCGGTGGCCGCCTGCAACATCCCGGAGCTGTCGATCGTCACGTGACCCTGCGGGTCGCTCAACACCCGGAAGATCGTCGGCGGATCCGCCGCAATGGTCCGCTGCACTTCCAACCGTTCACTCGTCATGTCGGTATCCTGCCACCCGGCCGCAGATGTCGGCGTCAGTCCGGTGACGGCCCTCACGCGGGCCTGGCGGTGGGCTGACCAGGGCTTCACACTCCGGGGCCAAGGTCGGGGGCAGAGATGGTGAGAGCGATGAGGAACGGCATGGCAGTCACGGTGATCCGGAGTGTGATCGCGGCGATCCTGGTGGCGCTCGGGGTGGCGGCGCTGGTGCAGGGCCGGGTGGTCATGGGCGGGTTGCTCCTCGCGTTGGCCGCGGCCAACGTCACGTTGACCGTGGTGATGCGGCGCCGGCGGGCGGAGCTCCTGCGACAGTTCCCCAACCTGGGAAACGGCGCTCGGGGATCGTCGGCGACGACGTGAGGCGGCGGTAGCTTCAGGGCATGGCGTTGGTGCGGCCCGCGAGCGAGTCCGATCGAACCCGCACGCTGGACCTGATCGCGGACGCGTTCGCCGACGATCCGGTCGTGCGGTGGTTCTTCCCCGACGATGCCACCTATCCCGCGCGCGCTGCCGCGTTCTTCGGCTTCCTCTTCGACGTGCGCCTCGCGGTCGACGGCGCCTGGGTGACGGACCGGGGAGAGGCTGCGGCGTTGTGGTCCCCTCCGAGCGAGGGATCGCTCGAGTGGGAGGAGCGATCGTGGGATGTGGTCGCGGCGGAGCTTGCGTCCGACGAGATCGAGCGATGCGACCGCTGGGATGCCGCCATCGCTCCCCACCATCCCGAGGCACCCCACTGGTATCTGGGAGTGCTTGCCACTGCGCCGGTCCACCAGGGGCGGGGCTTCGGTCCCGCAGTGGCGCAACCCGGGATCGACGCGGCTCGCGCGGCAGGTCTCCCGGCGTTCCTCGAGACCGGGGTCGAACGGAACGTCGCGTTGTACGAACGCATGGGGTTCGTAGTTACCGGTCTCGTCGATGATCCCGACCTTCCACCCGGGTGGTGCCTGCGGCGTGACTGATCCACGTCTGCCTAGGAACGAGCGAGCGCGTCTCGCCAAGGCGTGAGGTCGAGCTTCGGATACCGGAGTGCAGTGGCGTCGAGCAGGGCGTCATCCCAGATCGGGTGGCCCGGCAGTGGGAACCCGAAGAGCGCGAGCTCGTTGGGAGCCGACGCCTCGGCGAACGCGTCCCACTCGAGCGAATTCGCGCGTGACTGCATCGCGTCGTATCCGATCCAGTCCTGGCCCGCGGACTTGAAGCTCACGTTCAGCAGGAAGCGGGATCCGTGCGGATCGGTGAGGTCGACGCCGCGGTGGAACACATCAGGCCGGTACGCGAGCAGCGAGCCTCGGATGCCCGTCGCGGGCCGTTCGGCGGCGTAGAGCTCGGGGTCGCCGTTCGGCATGATCAGCGGCTCCGTGGGTGAGCGGCCCGCGGAGTCCCGAATCGACACGAGATGGGTCGGTGCCGTCCCGCTCTCCACGTCCGAGAGGTAGAGGAACGACTCGACGTGCAACCACGGGGGCTCGGTCAGCGGAGGCAGCAGTGAATGGTTGCGATCGGTGTGCATCGGCTGCTCGTAGTTGGTCAGGCCGCTGTACTTCGCGTTGACGCGCGCCTGGTAGAGCCGGAGATCATCCGTCTGCAACGCGCGTTCCATGAAGTCGATGATCGCGGGGTGCACGCACAGTCGGTTCAACGCGCCTGATCCGGGGAACGGGAACTCGCGCAGCCACCGATGTTGCTCCGGACGGAAGCCCGGCCCCTCCGGAGGCCACACCCAGGGATCGCGACTCGGGGGCGGCCGTCCGAGCCACCGCTCCGTCTCCCCCTCGGGGTCTGCGCGGTACTGCTCGGCGGTGGGGAACACCTCGCGCAAGTCCGCGACCGCGGTGTCGATCACCTCGGTGGGAACGAGGCCTTCGAGCAGGACCCAGCCGTCCTCGCGCCACGAGTCGACCGCTTCGTCAGGTGCGAAGCGTGCGTTCATCGTCGTGTCCTCCGTCCGGTCCGACCAGATGTTCGCCGGCGTTGCTGCGCCGGGTGGCGCGCTCGTCGGTACCGAGATACGACGAGATCACGAGTGGGTCGCTCCGCACCGCTTCCGGCACCCCTTCGGCGATGACCGCTCCGGCTTCCATGCAGTAGACGCGATTTGAGATCGCCAGGATCAACGGGAGATCGTGCTCGACGACGATCAGCGTCGCGTCCAGTTCCTGTTGCACGCGCTTGATCAACGGTCCGAACGCCTCGGCTTCACGCTGGGCCACCCCGGCAGTGGGTTCGTCGAGGCAGACCACGCGCGGCGCGACCGCAAGCACCGCAGCCAGCTCGACGATGCGCCGGGTCCCGGTCGAGAGCTCGGCGATGAACCGGTCCGCGTATCGACCCAATCCGAGGAAGTCGATCAGCTCGGCGGCCTCGGACCGCTTCGAACGCTCACTCCGCGTTGCGTGCGGGAGCCACAGCAGTGAGCCCCAGAACGCCGTCCGATGTCGCGCTTCGAGTGCCAGCTGAACTGTTTCGCGCACGGTCAGCTCGGGGAACAGCGTCGCGGCTTGGAACGTGCGACCGAGGCCGAGATGCGATCGCCGGTGCGCCGGAAGCTTGGAGATGTCCCGGCCGAGGAGCTCGATGATGCCCCGGCTCGGGACGTAGCCACCGATCGCGTTGAGCAGCGTCGACTTCCCGGCGCCGTTCGTCCCGATCAGCCCGACGACCTCGCCGGCGGCGGCGCGGAAGCTGACGGAATCGACCGCGAGGATGCCGCCGAACTGCACCGTGAGCCCGGTGGTCGAGAGCACGCTGCCGTCGGCGTTGGTCGGCAACGCTCGACTGGTCACGGCGCGGGTCAACGACACCGGCGGCACGGTCCGGGTCTTGGTGGCGACCTCGGGCAGCCGTTGTTCGAGCCAGTTCAGGATCGCGCCGCGGAACCAGTAGCCGATCTGGGTGAACCCGCCCGGGATGTACAGCAGGATGATCAGCAACCCGATGCTCGACGTGAACAGCGGCACCGTCTGGTTGTCCGGCCAGAACGCCGGGAGCCCGACGACCCAGAGCGCGCCGACGACCGCACCGGCGAGGCTCCCGAGACCCCCGATGACTGCAACCGCGACGAGGAGCAGGGAGTCTTCGACGCGGAAGAACCGCTCCTGGAAGCCGATGGTGACAACAAGACCACCGAGGATTGCGCCACCGAGGCCGGCGACGAACCCGGCGACCGCGAAGGCGGTGAGCTTGGCCCGCCGGGGTGAGACGGTCAGCGCCGAAGCGGCCGGCTCGTTCTCGCGCACGCCGATGATCGAGCGGCCGATGCCGGTGCGCCGGAGGTGGCCGACGACGACCAGCACGATGACGAGCGCGGTCAGAGTGAAGTAGTAGTAGCCGCGGTTGAGGTGCGAGAGGTCGATCGGACCGAGGTTGCCGCGTGGGAGCTGCACGGTCGTGGCGTCGAGCGTGCCGGTGAAGATCGGCCTCGAGAAGATGTAGGCCTGGGCGGCGATCGCGAACGCCATCGTGCTGACCCCGAGCAGCAGGCCCTTGACCCGAAGCGCGCCGAAGCCGACGGCTACTGCCACGAGACACGCGACGGTTGCACCGAGCAGCAGTGCAGGAACGAACGGAACCTTGGGGAGGTGCCCCTGCAGGATCCGGGTCGACCGCCAGCCGATGTCGAAGGTCACGCCGCGCACGAACGCGGCAGCGCTCAGTGCTCCGATGCCGGCGAACGCCATCTGACCCAGCGAGAGCTGACCGGCCCAGCCCGTCAGCACGGTGACCGAGACCGCGCACAACGCGAAGGCGAGGACCATGGCGTAGGTCTGCTGGTGGAACGACTCCGTGACGATGAGCGGCAGCACGATCGCGACGAACAACGCGAACCCGGCGACGAGCTGGGGCATTCGCCGCACCCACCAGATCTCCCGCAACCGCTCGGGGACCGGCGGAACTCGCGGTGCGAACGAGAAGCTCTCGGCGCCCGAGTCGTCCGAACGACTCATCCGGGCCACGAGGAACAGCACCAGGATGAGCACGACGAACTGCACGAGGCCCACGGTGTTCGGGAAGTTGAACACGAGCACTTGGTACAGGATGCCGATGCCGATCGCCCCCGCGACCGCGTGCGGGAACGATCGCATGCGTCCGATGAGCGCGGCCGAGAGGCCGAGCAGCAAGGTCTCCGGGCCGATCGAGACGAGCTCCGACGATCCCTGCTCGGTGGCGTACAGGATGATCGAGACCGCCGAGAGGAATCCGGCGATGGTCCAGATCGCGGTCGAGACGAGCTTCGGGCTGATGCCGGTGAGCCGGGCGAGGTCCGAGTTCGACGCCGACGCGCGCACCGAGATCCCGAAGCGGGTATGACCCAGCAGCCACCAGAGGCCGGCGGCGATCACGGGGACGACGATCAGCACGAGGAGCTGCGAGCCCTCCACCGTCACGCTGCCCACATGCCAATCGCCGGTGATCGGGCTCGGGAACGCGGTCTGCAGCGAGCCCGTGCGGTAGTTGGGGAGGGTGAGGGTGACGGCGCGCGCCAGCTCGGCGACGCCAATGGTCGCGACGAGGACGATGACGCGCGGTGCCTTGAACAGACGCCGGATCACCGCGAGCTCTACAACGGTCCCGGCCAGGGTTCCGGCGGCCACCGCCAAGAAGAGGGAGGGCCAGTACGGCCAGTGCGCCTTGCCCGCCATGAGCGCGAGGAGCGCCGCCGCGGGAACACCGAGGTCGGCGACCGCGAAGTTGATGACCCGGCTCGATCGGTAGACGAGCACGATCCCCATCGCGATGAGCGAGACGATCAGGCCGCGCACCACGCCGATGAAGATCAGGTTCGCGGTCCAGATGTGCGGCTGCAGCAGTGAGGCCGGCATCAACCGCCCTCGGTCCCGAAGAAGACCGCGCGTGCCAGGTCGTCGCGAGCAAGCAGGTCTGCCGCGGCACCCTGGAACTTCACCTCGCCCTTCTCCAGGAAGATGGCCCGATCCGAGATCGCGAGCGCGATGTTGAGCGATTGTTCGACGATCACCATCGTCTGCCCACGCGCCCGGAGCGCGTCGACGACCTCGAGCATTCGCTGCACCACGATCGGCGCCAGGCCGAGCGACAGCTCGTCGATGATGAGGACCTCGGGGTGATGGATCAGCACGCGCGCGAGGGCGAGCATCTGTTGCTGACCGCCCGACAGGCTGCTCGCGGGTTGCTGCTGGCGTTCCTCGAGCTCGGGGAACACCTCCAGGACCTCCGCGATGCGTTCGTCGGCCTCGGACGCGGTGCCCTCGGTCAGCCAGGCGCTGACGGAGAGGTTCTGGCCGACGGTGAGGCTGGGGAACACGCCGTTGCCACCGGGGAGCGAGACGATGCCGAGCTTGACCCGCTGCTCGGGCGACACGTAGGTGATGTTGCGCCCATCGAGGCGAACGACACCACGCTCGGGAACTTCGAGCCCGCTGATCACCCGCAAGATCGTCGACTTTCCCGCGCCGTTCGTTCCGAGCAGCGCCACGCACTCTCCGCGGGCGATCTCGAAGTTCACGTCGAAGAGCACCTGCACCGTTCCGTACGAGAAGTCGACGTTCGCGACCTGCAGCGCCGGAGTCTCTTCGCCCCGTTCGTTCCGCTTGCGGTGCTCCTCCTGCTCCTCGAGCAGCTCCTCGACGACCAGTGAGAGATCGTTGCGGATGAACCGGGCGCCGTTCATCAGCATCAGACCGCCGATGATGCTCGTCGGGACGCCGATCGCGATGACGGTGCCACGGATGCCGATCGCATTCGTGAAGAAGCCCGAGAGGACGCCACCCAGGAAGCCGCCGATGAAGAAGATGTACATCGTGGCCATGGCGGTGCCCATGCCGCGCAACCGGTACGGGACGACTGCCTGGAGCACCGGAGCAGTCATCGCGAACGCGGACGTCGTCAGTACGGCTTGCGGCACGCCCAGGAGCCAGAACGCGGTCGAGCTCTGCACCGAGTACTGCAGCGGGGTGAACAGCGCGGATGGCAGGATCAACGCGCCCACCATGGCCAGGGCCTTGGCCGGGTTGAGCCGGTAGACCCGGTCGAAGTACCGGCCGATGAACGGCAGCACCGGGAGCGCCGCGATCCCCGACAGGCTGAGGATCAGGCCGCGCGTCAGCACGTCGTGGATGTGGAGGCTGTCGTTCAAGTAGAGCGAGGCGAGCTCACCCTGGCTGAACAGGCCGAACCCGAGCGCGCAGAACGCGACGAGCACGGTCCTGATGGTCGCGATCTTCTTGATGCGCGCGAAGGCCGACTCCATCGAGATCGGCGCCGGGTTCGCATCCTCGATCACCTCACCGAGGACGTCGTCCTTCTCGAACTGGCCCCGCGGCGGCTCCTTCATCCTGAACGCGAAGAGCGCGACGATCGCAACCGGTATCCCGAGCAGGTACCAGGCCCAGCGCCATCCGTCCGGTCCGCCGGCCCAGGTCGCGATCGCGGCGGCAAGCACCGGGCTGCAGAGCCCGATCCCGTGCGCGCCCATGTTCATGACCGCCGACATGCGGGCGCGGATCCCGATGGGATAGTTGTCGGCGATCAGCGACTGGTGCACCGGGATGCTGTTCGACTTCGCGATGCCCGTGGCGAACCGCGTCCAGAAGAGCATGAACGCATTGACTGCGAAGCCGGAAGCGAGGACGAAGAACGAGAAGAAGAGGCTCGCGATGCCGACGATCGGCACCCGCTTGACCCGGTCGGCGAGCCAGCCCATCGGAACCGCGCCCAGGACGAAGAACGCGGACGATGCCGTGCCGATGAAGACGATCGCGCCGCTGCTGATATGGAACGTGTTGCGGATCTCGGGTCCGAGGACCTGGATCGCCGCGCCTTCGAGCTCGTCGAACGCGAGCAGGAGCCCGAGCACGATGAACATGAGCTTGCCGCCGCGCGCGAACGCTTCGCGGAAGGTGACGGGCTCCGAGTTGACCCCCGGTAGCAGATCGTCGGGGAAGATCACCTGCTCCGTGGCACGCGCCTGGGCTTCCTGGCGCGCGGCTTCCTCATCGAGCACCGCGGAGGCGAGAGCGGCGGCATCGCCGGGCGTCTGCTGCGTGTCCCCCAACCCTGACCGCCTTCGACCCAGCTCGGGCCCTACTGACCGGTGATGTTCTCCACCGGCGTGATGGCCTTCCAGTCACCGTCGGGCTTGATCGACGAATCGAACTTCTGGAGCCTGAAGTTGTCCTCGATGTCGTACTTGCCGCTGTGCAACGATGAGTACGGCCCCGAGCCCCGGTTCGTGATGTTGCCGTAGCTGTTGACGGTCTTCACCCAGTTGGCGTTGTTGAGGTTCTTTCCGACTCTGGCGGCGACATCGTGGAACGCCGTCATGGCCTGGCACGCGTCGTTGATCGAGCCGTAGGTGTCGACCGTCTTGCCGCCCGGAGCCTTGATGACCGTCGTCGACTTCGGCGCCGTCTTCTTGGTGTACTTCTTGTAGATGGCGGCGCAGTAGGCATAGTTCGCGCCCTTGTCGTACTCGGCGGGGGTGGGCCCGCCGGCGGTGATGAGGCCCTGGTACGGGTTCGGATTCACGCCCGCGTGGGTCTCCTGCTTGGCGAAGTCGCGCGTGTCCGTGGTGTCGCTGATCAGGGTCACCTTCGGCATCTCTGCGCGCAGCTTCGTGACGAATGCCTTCGACGACACCTCGTCACCCGAGAGGAAGATCGCGTTGACGTGTTGGCCCTTCCACTTCTCGATGAAGCTGTCGAGCTGGGCCTGGGCGGCGGTCGTGTCCGCCGTGCCGTTGATCGACAGGAGTGCCGTCGAGCCCAATGGGACCTTGAGCTTCTTGAGCCCCGGAACGATCGTCTTGTTCACGGTGCTCGCTTCCGCGGACCCGCCGAGCACCGCGACCTTCTTGCCCTTGAGCACGCGCTCCTTGTTCAGGAGCTGGAGCAGGATCCTCACCGTGCGCTCGTTCGTAGCACCCGGATAGATGATCAACCCGGGCGGTGACTGGTTCATGATCGCCTGGGTCAGGTTGAAGGTCATGAGCACGCGGTGGTGCTGGTTCGCCACGCAGGTCTGCGCGTCGCCGGAGAAGTCGACGAACGTGCCGATGACCGCGAACACCTTGTCGTCGTCGGTGAGCTTGGTGCAGACGGCCAGCGGACCGGCGCTCCCGAGCGGGCAGTAGCTGTCGTACACCGCCTTGATCTTGCGGCCCGCGATCCCACCCTTGGCGTTGATGTTGTCGATGAACGCCTGGTACACCTGATCTTGGTGCTCACGGATCGAGTCGACGAAGTTCTTGACGCAGTCGAAGTTGGCGAGCGCGATGCCGACCTTGATCGACTTGGGCGTCACCCCAACCCCGACGTTGCCCGACGAGCTCGAAGCGGTCGTCGCCTCGGGACTCGATGAGCCGATCTTCGCGCTGCTGCCACCGAACGCGGCCAGCGACATCACGAGCCCGATGGACACGACCACGGTGGCGGTGAACCCCAACCGCGCGCGCGGTGCTCGGTGCCTCGTCATGTGAACCCCCCGGGTCAGACGACTCCGCCGACGCTAGATCGAATATGACACGCGTGTCACGTCAGAGTTCCGACGAGCCCTCGACGACGAGCGCTTCCCCGCCGCGCACCAGGATTGGGCCACGGAAGGTCTCGTCATCGCGAGTCCGAACGCCGGCGACCCGAGCGCCGGTTTGCTAGCGGCGAGCGAACTTCGGATCGCCAGAGATGTAGCGGATGGTGAACGTGACGACGAACGAGTTGGGATTCGGTTGGTCGATCGTGCGTGCGTCGACGCACGGGTGCGGAATCGCCGTCCCCGCACCGAGCGTGGAGCAGAACGGAACGACGGTGCCGACGTTCGGCGCGTCCGGGTCGACGTGCTTGTAGAGGGTCGAGCCGAACGCGATCGCCGCGTCGGTGAGGCTCGTCGGCGAGCTCGGGAAGTTGTACGTGAGCACCAGGGTGATCGGCTGGTTCGGATCCGAGTAGCCATCGAACTCCGAGATCGTGGTCGCGGGGCCGGAGCACGGACCCTCGCAGAACGACCCGTCGCCCTGGGTGATGTTCACCGGTGCTCCGTCTCCGGTGTTCGGCAGCGTCAGCGTGGCAGGGTTATCCCCGGGGATCGTCAGCGAGCCGCCCGGGCTCACGAAGCCTTTCGACACGCCGTCGACCGGTGCTTCGACCGTCGTGATCTCGGTCGCTTGCGCGTTGGTTCCGGGCGAAGCGACTGCTGCGTTCGTCATGGTGCCCCCCGACGGGACCGCTGCAGGGCTCGTGACGACGAGCTTCACCGACGCCGAAGCACCGACCCCGAGTGACCCGAGCGTGCAGTCCACCGGTCCCGTGCCCGAGCAAGCCCCGAGTGGCGTGGAGGACTTCAAGGTCGTGTCCGGGGGCAGCGTGTCCACCACGTGGGCGTTCGCGACCGGCGAGATGCCACTGTTCGTGACGGTGAGCGTGTACTGGACGTCGTTGCCGGCCGTCACCGGGTCCGGGGAGTCCGAGATCGTGGTGGTCAGCGCGGGGGAGACGACCGTGGTGGTCGCCGTCGCCGCCGGGCTCTGACCCGGGGGAGCGGTCGCCGTGTTGGTGAGCGTGCCGCCCGCCGGGACGGTGGTCGGGCTCGTGACGACGACGGTCGCCGTCGCGGTGGCACCTGCGGCGATCGATCCCAGGCCGCACGTGACTGGCCCGACACCCGTGCAGCTGCCGGACGCGGTGGCCGACACCAGAATCGCGCCCGGGAACGCGTCCTGGACCTGCACGTCGGCCGCGGTCGAGGAACCATTGTTCGTGACGTTGACGAGGTAGGTCACGTTCTCGCCGGCCTGCACCGGGTCGGGACTGTCCGAGATCGATGTCGCGAGCTGGTTCGTGTGACCCGTGATGACGCGGATCTCGTCCATCACGTAGGTCTTCACGTCGAACGTCACCGTCCGGCGGTCCGCGGAGATCGTGAACTTGTCGGCGACGTTGGACCAGCTGCTCTCGGAGCTGCCTTCGAGGCCGCGCCACTGCGTGGTTCCGGCGTAGGCGGTGCCGGGGACTCCGAGGTTGTCGCTGGCGGCGAGCTTCGTCGTCGATGCGACGATGCCGACGATGTCGTTGCCGAACGTGACCGATCCGGTGCGACGGGCCGTGAAGTTCTTCGACGGAATGTCGCTGTGGATCATGTGGCTGTCGACCACCGTGCCGGCCGCGACCTTCGCCGAGCCGGATGGGAACGTGGTGTAGGTGCCGGGGTTGACGGCGTCAACGGCTACCGCGGCACTGAGCGTCACCCCTTGGGCCTCGTCGAACGCGTACACCGAGGTCGCGTTCTCCAGCTTGTTCAGCGCTACGGATGCGGGCGGGGAGCTCAGGCGGATCACCTGTCCGCTCGAGCTCGAGATGAAGGCGCCGGCGACGGCGAACGACGAGATCGCCAGCGCCGCAGCCGCGCAGACCGCGAGAAGACCCTTTGAAGAACGCATGTGCCCAACCTCCCTGTCGCCCGCATTTGGTCATCCGACGCGCTGGGCCGGGGCACCATACCTGGGCCGCGACGGGATTTCCCGGGCTCGACGTGACGCGCGCGTGAACAAAGCGCGCGGTGAACGCTCAGCGCGCGATTGCGTGCGCCGGAAGGATCGCGGAGTCGAACGTCTCGGCCGGAGCAGGGCGGCCGAACAGGTAGCCCTGCGCGCGCGTGCAACCGGTCGCGCGCAGCGCCGCGGCCTGCTCCGGTCGTTCGACGCCTTCCGCGATCGCGCCGAGCTCCATCGCCTGCGCGAGGCCGATGACGGCGCGGACGATGCCCGCGTCGCTCGTCCGCTCGCACATTCCCGAGACGAAGGACTGATCGATCTTCAGCACATCCACCGAGAACTCGCGCAAGTGCGTCAGCGATGAGTAGCCGGTGCCGAAGTCGTCGATCGCGAGCTCGATGCCGAGGGCGTGCAGATCCGCGAGGCAGGCGCTGGAGGTACGCCCCGTGGCGCCGGCGACGCGCTCGAGCGCATCGCGCTCGGTGATCTCGAGGCAGATCCGCGACGGTGGAATGCCGTGGGTGTTGAGCAGCTGGCGCACGATGCTCGGGAACTCGGCGTCGCCGAGCTGGGCCGAGGACATGTTGACCGCGATCGACAGGTTCTCGTCGGCCCCGCGGGCGCGCCAGCTGTGCAGCTGGGCGCAGGCGTGCTCGAGGACGGTGCGCCCCAGGAGCAGCCCGAGTCCGGCCTCCTCGGCCACCGTGAGGAAGTCGCCCGGCATCAGCAGCTTGCCGTCGGGACGTTGCCAGCGGACGAGAGCTTCGAACCCGACGATGTGCTGGTCCGTGAGGTCGACGACGGGCTGGTAGTGGACGCGCAGCTGGTCCTCGGCGAGCGCGATCGCCAGTGCTTCGGCCAGGGCTCTCCGCTCGGTGACCGGCAGCAGCTGCGGGCGGATCTCGCCGCGTCGTTCTGCCTTCACGAGGTACATCGCGCCGTCGGCGTCCGCGAGGAGTGAGTCCGCGGTGGACGATTCGTCGGAGCGAGCGAAGCCGACGCTCGCGAACACCGAGACGCTTCCCGCGGCCAGGTGGTATGGCTCGGCGATCGAGGTCTCGATGCGGCGCGAGATCGCCTGCGCCGTGGCCAGGCTGGTGACGCCTTCGGCGACCACGACGAACTCATCGCCGCCAAGTCGAGCGACGGTGTCGCCGCCGCGCGCCACTTGCTCGAGACGCTGGGCCACCTCGCACAGAAGATGGTCGCCGGCTTCGTGGCCGAGCAGGTCGTTGACGGGCTTGAACCGATCGAGGTCCAGGAAGAAGACGGTGAGGATGCCGCGGTCGGGAACGTGGGTGAGCGCGGTCTCGAGCCGCTCCACGAGCAGGCTGCGGTTCGCCAGCTGCGTGAGTGGATCATGCGTCGCGAGGAACTCGAGCGAGTCCCGTGCTTCACGAAGAGGCGAGATGTCGTAGGCCGTGATGACGAGCCCGTGGACGACCGGGTCGTCGAGCAGGTTCACGACGTTGAACTCCAGCGGCAGGCTGCGCGCTCCGTCGCGATGGTGCAGGGTCGCCTCGAAGGTGCTGATGCCGGTGCGCCGGCACGCGTCGACGAGCGCCGCCGCGACTCTGGTTCGCTGTGCCTCCATGACCCAGTGGATCAGCGGCCGGCCTACGACCAGCTCGGGGTCATGGCCGAGTAGCCGGGCGAAGGCGCCGCTCACGCTGCGCACCGAGCCGTCGCCGTCGACCAGCATCGTGATTGCCGCAGAGTTGTGCACGAGGATGCTGAGCAGGTCGCCGTCGTTCGCGGCGACCTCGAAGCGTCGCCGCTCGGTCATGTCGCGGGCGACGACGACGATGCCATTGATCTCCGCATCGTCGAGGTAGCTGGCGCCGACGATCTCGACGTAGCGCCATGACCCGTCGGCGGTCCGGATCCGGATGTCGATCGGGCTCCCAACGTCCTTGCCGCCGACCGAGTCGAGCGAGACGAGCGCCATGTCGAGGTCGTCGGGGTGCACGACCTCGAAGACGCTGCGGCCGATCCACTCCTCGACCGCCCAGCCGAGGATCCGTTCGGCCGCCCCGCCCGCGTCCACCAGGATCCCTTCGCCGTCGATCACGAAGACCGCGTCGGGCAGGCTCTCGAGCAACCGGCGCGCGTTCCCGACCGCACCGGTGGCCCGGGGTGTGGATTCGGCGTTGGTCACGGCAGAGGGGTCGGCCGGAGCCTCCATCTCCTTGAGCGGCGTGCCCGCGAGTGCGTGATCATCTACGCAAAAGGGCGAGCGGGATGAAGCTGCCGAGCGCTGCGCAACCTGCCGCATTCGGATGCACGGAGTCGCAGGTCAAGCCGGCCTTGATGCGAAGCGGGCTGATTCCCCTGTATGCCCGCATTCTCCGGAAGGTTGCGACGGGGTCGATCGCGTCAAGAGCGACGGTCGGCGCAGAGGCATTGCGCCGCTTGCGGATTCCCGAACCGCCTATACCGTCCATAATGGATAAAAAGCGGCAGGATAGGCAGGATGGGATAAGGAATGGATCGTCGCCGGCGCTTCGGCATCGTCATGGCCGTCGTCGCGCTGGTGGGCGCGGGTGTGGGCATCCAGCCGGCCACGACGGCTCCGGCAGGAGCGGCCGTCGCGGCCCAGGCCAGCCACGTGCACTTCGGGGCGCGGATACCGATCGTGCTCGATCCGACGTCCCGGCCGCCCACCAAGGTCCTTCCCCCGCAGCTGAGGGCAAGCTCCGCGCTGGCGGCGAGCTCGATCCCGGCCACCATCGACGTGACCTACACCGGCTTCTCGGCGCCGGCCCAGACTGCGTTCCAGTACGCGGTCGATCTGTGGAAGGGCTGGGTCTCCTCCCCGGTGGTGATCAAGGTCGCCGCGACCTGGACGCCGTTGGGCCAAGGAGTGCTCGGATCCGCGGGACCTGACTCCCTGGCCGCGAACATGCCCGGGCTCCCCGCCGGAAGCTGGTACCCCGTCGCACTCGCGAACGCGATCACGGGCGTCGACCAGGACCCCGCCAACCCGGACATCGACGCGAACTTCAGCAGTGCAGAGCCCGATTGGTACTTCGGCACCGACGGCAACCCGGGCCCGGGTCAGATCGACTTCGTGAGCGTCGTGCTCCACGAGCTCGGCCATGGTCTCGGCTTCTACGGGCTCGCCGACGTGCAGTCCGGGCTCGGGACGTGGGGCAACGGCGGACTGCCCGGCATCTACGACCGATTCACCACGAGTGGCTCGACGGCCGTCACGAGCTTCGCCAACGGTTCGGTCGCACTCGCCAGCGCGCTGCAGGGCAAGGTCGTTCGCTTCACCGGACCCGCCGCCGTCGCGGCGGGCGGCGGAACCGGACCCCGCCTGTATGCACCGGCGGGATGGCAGGAGGGGAGCAGCTACTCCCATCTCGACGAGGCGACCTATCCCGCCGGCAACCCGAACTCGCTCATGACTCCCGCGATCGGCGCCGACGAGACCATCCACGATCCTGGCCCGCTGACCCGCGCCATGTTCACCGACATGGGGTGGCCGTCGATCCCGAGCATCCCACCACCGCCGACCGGGGTCACGGCCCAGGCGTGGGACCATTCCGCGAAGGTCGGCTTCACGATCCCGAGCGGCTCGGCCGGCGCGACCTTCACCGCGACGTCGTCACCCGATGGCATCAGCGCTTCGGGCGTGACCTCACCCGTCTTCGTCCCGGGGCTCGTGCCGGGCATCAGCTACACGTTCACGGTCACCGCGTCGATCGCGGCAGGCTCGAGCGCACCGTCGGCACCGTCGAACGCGGTGGTTCCCTACGCGGTGCCCCAGGATCTGCCCACGATCATGGCGCCGGTCGACGGCGCCTCGGCGCAGAGTGACGTCACGATCCAGGCTTCCTCCGCGGATCCGGCGGTCTGGTTCGAAGTGGACCGCGCGCTGCTCACGCCGCCGGTTCCGGTGACCGCAGGTATCGCAACCTGGACCTGGTCGTCGATCGGTGTCGCCAACGGCACCCATGAGATCCGAGCCCACAGCTGCGCGACCTTGAGCCCGGACTCGTGCGCGCATCAAGCCGTTTCGGTCAATGTGAACATCTCGAATCCCGTGCCGGAGCTGACGTCCCCGGCGAACGGGCAAGTCGTGACGGGATCGATGTCCATGACCGCGACGGCCGAGAGCGGCGCCGTCGGCTTCTTCGTCGACGGTCTCCGGGTCGGATTCGCTGCGACCGCCCCCTACGAGGCGACGGTCCCGGTGACGGGCCTGACCAATGGCAACCACAGCGCAACGGCGCGGTTCTGCGCGGCCGACGGCGCGAGCTGTGCCGGCGCCGATTCCGCACCGGCCACGTTTCAGGTGAACAACCTGCTTCCGACGATCCCTTCGGTGGTGGGGTCGCCGTTCAACCCGAACGGGGATGGGTTCCGCGACTCGGTGACCGTCCACTACACGCTGCCGGACCGCGAGGCCGCGACGTGGAAGGTGCTCAACGGGAGTGGGGCCGTGATCAGGGGGCCGATATCGCTGGGCACCCTGACGGCGGGTTCCCGCACCTTCGTGTGGAACGGGAAGGACGCGCATGCCCAGGCCGTGTCGAGTGGCAAGTACAAGATCGTGATCGAGACAACCGCGTCGACGAACGGGGTGACCCGGTACGGAAGCGCATCGCGGACCGTCACCGTCGATCGGAGCGCGCCGCAGCTGACGTCGATCGTCGGCAAGGGCGCAACCTTCTATCCGGCGGGTGGCGGTACGCCGACGAGCTTCACGCCCAAGGTGACGCTCAGCGAAGCGGCGACCTTGACCCTGGCGGTGCGGACCGGTGCGGGCGCGCTCGTCCGCACGGTGTCGGCGGCGCGTCCGGTCGGGATGGCGAACATCACCTGGGACGGGAAGAGCAGTGCCGGAGCGGCGGTGACGAGTGCGACGTACAAGTGGTCGTTGACCGCCAAGGATGCGGCCGGAAACGCACGGACCGTCGGTGATTACACGGCGAAGCTCGTCCGCTTCGCGAAGCGCACGACGAGCATCACGGTCAACGGGAACACGCGCTACGAGGTGTTGACCTCGAACCCGGGTTGCACCGGATACAGCTTGCAGGACTCTCACTACGCGGCCGGGTTGTGGCTCGTCGATCAGTGCTCGTCGGCATTCGAGATCATCCAGGCCGACTACGTCGTCACGGTTCCGGCGGCGTATCGCTACGACAGCGTCACCGTGAAGGCCAACGGGGATTCCGCCGCACCACCGTCGGAGATCTTCGGCGGTGTGCACACCGCGACGGGTTGGAATCTCAGCGGTCTCGGGACCGCAACCGGCGCCAACGCCTGGTACAGCCTCGGCAACTTCACCGGGGCGGGGTTCGTGGACGCGAATCGGCAGATCCACTTCACGGTCGGTGTCGACAACCAGCTCGGTGTACCGAGTGACTTCGACGTCAACGTGGCCGCGATCACGCTGCACTACTCGGTGAAGATCTGAGCGGGCCGCGCCATTCGTGACAGGGTTGGTGCGTGGTGGGGGAGCAGCAGTTCACGTACGTGCTCGTGCACGGTGGAGGTTCCACCGCTCGCTTCTGGGATCGGCTCGTCCCCCTGCTGGATCGGCCGAGCCTCGCGGTCGACCTTCCGGGTCGCCATGAGAAGCCGGCTGATCTGGCGACGCTCAGCATCGAGATCGAGGTGGCGTCGGTCGTCGCCGACGTCCTGGCGGCTGACATCACCGATCGAATCGTGCTCGTCGCGCATTCCTCCGGCGGTCTCGTGGTACCCGGAGTGGTCGAAGGGCTCCAGGGCCGTGTCGCGCACATCGTGCTCAACGCGTCGCTGGTGCCACCGGAGGGTGGGTGTGGCCTCGATGCGATGCGACCGGAGCATGGTGAAGGTCTTCGGATCGCCGCGGAGCAGGCTCGGCGTGACGGGACGGTGATCACGTTGCCGGGCCCGCCGGCCGACGCCGAGTCGTTCCGCAAGGCCTACGGCGGCGACCCGCTCGATGACGCGACACTGGAGTTCGTGGTTGATCCCCTGCGCTGTGTCCCCGACACGGTGCATCACTACTTCCAGCCGGTGTATTGGTCCCGGGCCGCCGGGATCCCGGCGACCTACATCCTCAATGAGCGCGATCGTCCGATACCGCCGACGCTCCAGGAGCAGCTGATCGAGCGGCTGCCACGGCCGCCGACCGTGATCCGGCTCGACGGTGGACACATCCCCGCCGTGACCGACCCGACCGCAGTCGCGGTCGCGCTCAGGACGGTGGCGCTGTGATCAGCGAGTCGGCGCCGATGTCCACCTCCGAACGACGCGCCCAGGGCCGGGCAGCCCGCGAGCGGACGCCGGTCGTGAGCCTCGGCGAGTGGGTCCCGGACGAAGCGCGCCCGGACTCGATCGCCACGCTGCTCGCTCAGAACGCCATGCGGCTCCCGGACCTCGTGCCGCTTCGCCACGGGCGCATGGCGGCGTCGCCATGGACGTACTTCCGCGGCGCGGCGGCAGTCATGGCCGCCGATCTCGCAGCGACGCCGAACACTGGACTGCAGGTGCAGCTCTGCGGCGACGCGCACGTCCTGAACTTCGGTCTGTGGGCGACGCCTGAGCGCAACCTCTCCTTCGATCTCCGGGACTTCGACGAGACGCTTCCCGGCCCCTTCGAGTGGGATGTCCAGCGGCTGGCAGCCAGCTTGATCGTCGTCGCCCGGCACAACGACCTCAGCCCGGGGACGGGCGACGACGCGGTCGCGTCCGCGTTGGAGGCCTACCGGACTCACATGGAGCAGTGCGCGGCGGCTCCTCAGATGGATGTCTGGTACGACACCATCTACGTCGACCAGCTCCTCGACTTCTTCGAAGGCAAGCAACGCAAGCGCGTCTCGAAGATCATCGAGACACAGGGCGCACGGCGTACGAACCGTGGCGCGTTCGAGAAGCTCACGAAGGTCGTCGACGGCCGGCGCCGCCTCATCGAGGATCCTCCAAAGCTCACGCACTTCGACGACCCGCGTCGGCTCGAGATCGTTCACGAGGTGTTCCACAAGTACGCGGCGACGCTCCAGGACGATCGCCGGCACTGCCTGACCAACTTCGCGTACGTCGACACGTGCCGTCAGGTCGTCGGGGTCGGCAGCGTCGGCATGCGCGTGCACCTGCTCCTGCTCGAAGGACGCGGCGGGGGAGACCCGCTCTTCCTCCAGGTCAAGCAAGCCGGCCCCTCGGTCTACGAAGCACATCTCCGGCGGAGCCGCTACCGGAACCACGGTGCGCGGGTCGTGAACGGAAAGCGCCTCATCCAGAGCGCGACCGACATCTTCGTCGGTTGGACGTCATTCGAGGGCATGGACTTCTACGTGCGCCAGCTGCGCGACATGAAGGTCATCCCCGACAGTGAGCGAATTGCTCCCGGTCTGGTGAAGTTCGCGACCGCGTGCGGCCTCGTGCTGGCCAAGGCCCATGCACGCACCGGTGACCCGGCCGCGATCGCCGGCTACATCGGCAAGGGCGCCAAGTTCGACGAAGCCATCGGCGCGTTTGCGCGGCACTACGCCGATCAGAACGAACGGGACCACGCGCAGCTCGTCGACGCGATCCATCGGGGTGTGATCTCCGCCGAGCGGGGCTAGCGGCTACGGGTCGGACTTGGCGCGGCCCTTCGCCTTCTGGGCGCGCTTCCATTGGCGCACCCGTTCGAGCGCCTCGGGCGAATCGACGTCGGCGACCGAACGCGGCGTGGCGTCCGAGAACGGCTTGGCGTATCGCTCCCAGCCGTCGGGGGCCCGCCCGAGCCGCTTCCCGAGCACCGCCAGCAGGATCTTCGCCTTCTCCTCGCCGTAGCCGGGCAGCGCGCGCAGCCGTTCGAACAGGACCTCCGGATCGCGCACCCGGCGCCAGATCTTCGCCGCGTCACCGTCGTAGGTGTCGACAACCACTTGACACAACGCGTGCGTCCGCTTGGCCATCGATCCCGGGTAGCGGTGGAGCGCGGGCTTCTCGCGAAAGACCTCGACCAGGTCCTCCGGTGGCATTGCCGCGATCCGGGCCGCATCGAGACCTCCGAGCCGGCTGGCGAGCGCGGCAGGGCCGCGGAACGCCCACTCCATCGGGACCTGCTGGTCGAGGAGCATGCCGATGAGCAATGCGAGTGGGTCATCGATGAGGAGCCGATCTGCGGCTGCGTCGCCGGTGATGGGGAACGTCACTCGTGCCATCCCTGCAGCGTACGCGTCACCAATCGTCCCGACATCAAGGGTTGGAGGACCGGGGGGCCACCGTGATGCCCGCGGAGCGCCGATAGCGGCGCGACAGCCGCGACGCGAGCGGGTGGTGCGCTGATCGGCCGGGTCCTGGGTGTGACGGTGTCACCGGTGCATCGGGTCGCTCGATGACCGTCTGTCCGAGTCGCGGTCGGCGAGGGTTGCCTCCCACGGCGTGACCGGTTCGGCGCACGATCAACGCGTTGTCCGCGAAGTGCTGCGAGATGTCGGTTTCGAGCCCGGCAAAGCCGGCCACGCGACGCGCCGTCGAGGCGGGAGCCCGCGTGAGATCTTCGTAGCGCACGCGCACCTTGTCGGCGACTCGGCTGGTCAAGATCTCGGCTTCGAGGTTCAAGAGCAGCCAGGTGAGGAGCGAGCGCGAGGCCGGCCGCGGCTCGCGCATCGCGCCCGGCGGATACGGCAGCTCCCGGCTGCGCCCATCCGAAGCCACGAAGCCCTCCGGATCGCGCACAAGATGTACGACGCGAAGATCAATGGTGTCGACCCGCGAGACCGCGAGGCCCCAGAGGGCACACTTCGACGCGTCGACGATCGTCGTCGCGCCCGTCATGGTCTCGACCGCTCGGTAGAGCGGTTCGATCATCGCGCCGAGCTCCGCGAACGCTGCAGCCGGATGGAGTGGCGATCTCGATCTCGCGAGCGTCGGGAGGATCGAGTGGCGGAACAATCCCTCACTGCGCGCGCCGATCTCGGCCCGGATCGGCGCGGACCTCGAGCCGAAGGCCTCGACGAGGACGCTCTGCCAGAACTGGCAGGATCGGAACTCCCGGCCACATTCGCAGACCATCGACGGCCAGTCCCGGTTGCCCAGCCAGTACAGCTCGCCGACGCTGACGCACCCGTCGACCTGGGCCAGGGCCTGTTCCAGGAGCGTGCTCCCGGACCAGCTGGTTCCCGCAATGAACGCGACGCGAATGTCGTCCTGCCCCCGTTGCATCTTCGGCCTCCGTGCCGGCGGACCAACCGTGACCCACACCGGCTGGTCATCCGCAATTGTCCCGGTCAGGACCGAACCCTACCGAAGCAACCTCTCTATCCGAAAGGGGGAGACGCGATGGATACGCGCCGAGCCGAGGCAACCCGCGCAACCGACGGTCGAGGTGCTTGAATTCCGGCGGGAGCAGGCACCGGGGATCGGAGGCTGAGGTGGCGGTTGCGGAGTTCTTCGCCGACCTGGTGGGCGCGGACGCGCCGGTGGCGTTCCGCGCCTACGACGGGAGTCGCACCGGTGCGCTCGACGCTCCCGCCACCGTGGTCGTGCGGTCGCCACGCGCGTTGCGCAGGCTCGTCACCGCGCCCAACGAGCTCGGCGTGGGGCGTGCGTACGTCTCCGGCGAGCTCGACCTGGAGGGCGACATCTTCTCGGTGCTCTCGTTGCAGGAGCGCCTGGAGGGCCTGCGGGTCAGCCCTGCGCAGATCGCGGCCGCACTGCGCATCCTGGGCCCGCGGGGCCTGACGCCGCTGGCGCCGCCTCCCGAAGAGGCGCGGTTGCACGGCCCGCGTCACTCGAAGGCTCGCGACGCGGCCGCGATCGCGCACCACTACGACGTCTCGAACGCGTTCTACCGAACCGTGCTCGGGCCTTCGATGACCTACTCGTGTGCGGTCTGGACCGACACGACTCCCACGCTGGAGGCAGCGCAGGCGAACAAGTACGAGCTGGTCTGCGCCAAGCTCGGGCTCGAGCCGGGGATGCGCCTCCTCGACATCGGCTGCGGGTGGGGAGGGATGCTCCTGCACGCCGCGCAACATCACGAAGTCCGCGCCGTCGGGGTCACGCTCTCGCGGCGTCAGGCCGAGCTCGCGGCCAAGCGGGTGGCCGAGGCCGGCCTCACCGATCTCGTCGAGGTCCGGTGTCTGGACTACCGCGACATCGACGACGGACCGTACGACGCGATCAGCTCGATCGGCATGTTCGAGCACGTCGGTTGGACCCAGCTCGCGGAGTACTTCATGCGGTGCTCGGCGCTCCTCGCGCCCGGTGGTCGGTTCCTCAACCACGGGATCAGCGAGCCACCATGGCCACGGATGTCGAATCCCATCGCGCGACTCGTCTTCGAGCTGCGGCAGCGGTTCGGCCGTGCACTCGCGCACGACTTCTTCAATCGCTACGTGTTTCCGGACGGGGAGCTGCACGAGGTCGGTCTGGTGGTCTCGGCGATCCAGCGGGCGGGCCTCGAGGTCCGTCACGTCGAGAGCTTGCGGGAGCACTACGCGTTGACGCTGCGGCAGTG
Organism: Acidimicrobiia bacterium; assembly: GCA_017882945.1. Taxonomy (GTDB): domain Bacteria; phylum Actinomycetota; class Acidimicrobiia; order IMCC26256; family JAENVU01; genus Chersky-806. Next base: position 22,609 of record JADGON010000349.1, read on the forward strand.
GATCCGCAACCTCGAGGACGGTTGGGAGCACGCAGTCGAGGAAGCGGGTGAGGCGCGCGCCCGGGTCTGGCGCCTCTACATGGCCGCTTCGGCTCTCGGGTTCGAGTCGGACACCATCCAGATCCACCAGGTGCTCGCGACGAACTCCGTCGGCGGTCGCAGCGGGATGCCGCTGCGACCGGCCTTCACCTGAACCCGCGCTACGGGGCTTGGTACGCGTCGAACGCGGCGCGCACCGTCGCTTCAGCCGCGGCGCGGTCCTCCCAGGTTCCCGGCTCGGTCAGCTTGCCCGGCTCGAGCTGCTTGTAGACCTGGAAGAAGTGGAGGATCTCGTCGAGCAGGAAGCTCGCGATGTCCGAGATGTCGAGCAGGTGTGACCAGCGTGGATCGGTGGCCGGAACCGCGAGGACCTTGTCGTCACCGCCGGCCTCGTCGCGCATGCGCAGCACTGCGACGGGGCGCGCCCGGATGTGGCAGCCGGGGAACGTCGGCTCGTCGAGCAGCACCATCACGTCGAGCGGGTCACCGTCGTCGGCGAGCGTCTCGGGGATGAAGCCGTAGTCGGTCGGGTACTGGGTCGCGGTGAAGAGCATGCGATCGAGCCAGATGAACCCGGTCTCGTGATCGACCTCGTACTTGTTCCGGGAACCTCGGGGCACCTCGATGATCGCATCGACCTCCATGCCGCGAATCGTAGGTCCTGTCGGTGGATCCCCACGCTGAGTGAGCAACCCGGGCCGAGCGGTATCACACTTGGTGGCAATTCGGCTCGAGTCTCGCTTCCTCGTACCTCAAGGGGGGGTGCGCGGGTGCCGACCTAAGTGCCATGAGGCTCCTCTCGTTGTGTTCGGCGCGACGTCAGACGCCGCCCGAAGCCGGGGAGAGCCTGGTTGAGCTCCTGGTCACGATCACGATCTTGGGGGTCGCGATGGTGGCGGTCCTCGGCTCGATCTGGACCTCGATCCGGGTCGCCGACTACCACCGCAAGACGACGACCGCAGATGTCGTACTGCGGAACTTCGCGGAAGAGATGCAGCAGAACACCGGCACCTACCAGTACGTGCAGTGCGCGACGCTGACGGGCGCCGGCGCGTATCCCGCGTATAGCCCTCCCGCGCCGAACACCAGCTACGCGGCGAAGATCACGAAGATCGAGTACCTCACCGGCTATTCGGGCTCCGACCAGCCGACGTGGCAGGACAGCACCGCCGGATGCCCCTCGGGTGGAGACAAGGGCGCGCAACGGCTCACGCTCAGAGCGGACGGGCCGATCACCGATCCGGCGGTGCGCGGCGTCGAGACCGTCATGATCATCAAGCGCGACGCGCGGGGCGAGCAGTGATGCGCGGGTGGATCGCACGGGCGGTCGCTCGCCGCGGCCAACGGGGCTCGACGCTGATCGAGATCCTCGTGGCGACGACGTTGATGGCGATCGTCATGGTCCCGATCAGCATGGCCGTCGTCCTCGGTTGGCGCACGGTCTTCGGCATCCAGCAGCAGCTCGCGAGCTCGGCTGACGCGCAGCTTCTGGGCGCGACGTTCCCCGCCGACGTGCAGAGCGCCGGGGCGACCGGCGTGAACCCGACCGACGCGGTCAACGTGAACACCTGCGCGGCGAGCGTCGCGGCCGGCGAGACCCCGCTCATCATGTTCGTCTGGGACGAGGACCTCGGTGTCAGCAACCAGAGCGTGGCGCGCTACCTCGCGACCGGGTCGGGAACAGACAGCAAGATCATCCGGCGGTTCTGCAAGGGGAACGACCCCGCTGAGGATCAAGTGGTCGCGCACAACTTCGGATCGGCCGGTACGACGCCCGCGCAGGACTACACGCTCGGAAGCAACGGCAAGACGACTCCGCAATGTGATGCGACGAGCTGCTTCTTCCAGATCAACGGCGTGTACCACTTCCGGCTCGACGTGGATCGCCGCGTTCCCGGCGCGGCTCCCGGCGCGTTCGTGCCCGATGCGCCCACCAACGTGCACGCGATCGGTGGCAACAACCGGGCCACGGTCTACTGGACCGATCCGGCCGACAACGGCGCGCCGATCAGCGGCTACTACGTCGAGCAGACGCCGGGTGGGATCAAGACCGGCCCGTACTCGACCACCGGGACCAATGGGGTCCAGATCAACGGTCTGGCGAACGGTCAGAGCTACACGTTCCGGGTCCTCGCGGCCAACGTCCTCGGCCCGGGTGCGTATTCGAGCCCGTCCGGCGCGGTGACGCCCGGCCCGA
>JADGON010000062.1 GCA_017882945.1 Acidimicrobiia bacterium
CTTGTTCAGGCGCTCGAAGCCGAGCACGACGCCGCCCTCGACCGGGATCGCCCCACCTGCGAGGCCGGTGCCGCCGCCGCGTGCCGTCAGCGGCACGCCGTGCTCGTAGCACCAGCGCATCACCGCCGCGACCTCCTCGGTCGTGTCGGGAAGCACAACCGCGTCGGCGGTGCCCTGCACGCCGCGACCCATCAGATCGGCGAGATAGCGCCCCTGTGGCTCGACGAGCGACGCGGCCGAGACAACCTCTGCGAGCTCCACGCGGGCGAGCGTACCCTGTCGGGGGCAGGGCAATCGAACGATCCGAGGAGATGTATGAAGCTCGTTGCACTCGCGGTGCTCATCGCCGCGCTCGTCGTACCGGCGGCACTCGCCGGGACGCCGACACTGAACGGGACCGACGGCCCCGGGTTCACGATCACCCTCAAGCAGGGTGGGAAGAAGGTGTCGACTCTGGAGCCCGGCACCTACGTGTTCAAGATCGCCGACAAGTCGTCGGCCCACAACTTCCACCTGACCGGGCCGGGCGTGAACAAGAAGACCTCGGTCGGCGGCAAGGGCACCAAGACCTGGACCCTGACGCTGAAGAAGGGCACCTACAAGTACGTGTGCGACCCCCACGCATCGTTCATGAAGGGCAGTTTCAAGGTCAGTTGACCGCCTGAACGGTCATGTCCGGGGACAGTCCCCGGACATGACCCGTCGGGTCAGGCCTCGGTGAGGGGCAGCTCTTCGACGCCCTCGCGGGCGATCCGCCACGCGCGCAGCTCGTCGAGCTTCAGTCCGTAGATCAGGAACGGACGGCCGGACCAGAGGCCGGCGAGCTCGCGGTCGGTTCTCGACGGGATCGGCTCCGTCTCGGGATGCGAATGGAACACCGCGAGCTCGTAGCCCTCGTCCTCGAGGAACCACAGGCTCGGATCGATCTCCAGCTCGTAGCGGTAGGGCGAGGCCAGCGTGTTGCGGCCGCGTTCATAGCGTTGGGCGACGCCGTCCCGAAAGACGAGCAGCCCACAGCACTCGTTCGGGGCCTCTGCGGCGGCATGGGCGCGCAGGTCGTCGCGAATCGCCGCGGGGACTACCACCAGAGCACCGCCTCGTCGATCTCCTCGCCGCTCCAGAACGGCGCGGAGAGATACTTCCAGCCGCCGTCGGCGAGCACCGCGACGACGACTGCGCCCTCGGGCAGCTCCTCCGCGATCCGCCGTGCCACGTGGACGACGGCGCCCGCCGACACGCCCGCGAACAGACCCTCCCGCTCGAGCAGGACGCGGACCGCCGCGGCCGCTTCGGCGTTCGAGACGAGCAGCTTGCGGTCGAGCTGCGCCACGTCGAGCACCGGCGGTACATAGCCGTCCTCGAGCGAGCGCAGTCCCATCACGGGGTCGCCCGGCAGCGGCTCTGCCGCGACCACCTGCACATCGGGAAACGCCTCACGCAGGCGCGCGCCGGTGCCCATCAACGTCCCGCCGGTTCCGAGGCCCGCGACGAGCGCATCGACCCGAGGCAGGTCGCGAGCGATCTCCAGGCCGGTTCCCTCGTAGTGCGCGCGCGGGTTGGCCTCGTTCGCATACTGGAAGAGCATCACGTACCGGTCGTCGCGGGCGGCGATCTCCTGCGCCAGCCGCACCGCTCCGTTCGAGCCCTCCTCGCCGGGAGAGTCGATGATCGTCGCGCCGTACAGCTCGAGCAGCGCCCGCCGCTCCGGGGTCGCGTTGGCGGGCATCACGCAGGTCAGCTTGAGCCCCTTCAGCTTGGCGACGAGCGCCAGGGAGATGCCGGTGTTGCCGCTCGTCGGCTCGAGCAGCTCCTGACCGGGGTGCAGGTCGGATGCGTCCACCATCGCGAGTGCGACCCGGTCCTTGATCGACCCCGTCGGGTTCTGACCCTCGAGCTTCACGTAGATGGTGCGGCCCGGCGGCGAGAGCGCCTGGAGCTCGACCAGCGGGGTGTTCCCGATCAGGTCGAGCAATGAACTGGCTACCACGTCTCCCTCACGTTCATGATGGCCCGCTGGGCGTGCGGGGCCGGAGGGGACAGTGTGACCGACACGGCCTCGGAAGGCCCCGTGTGATCAGCGGGGCAAGGCGACCGCGGAGGGCGGCTCCGCCGCCCGTGAGCGGTTGCCGGTCAGGGACGTGAGGGAGCCGCCGGCCATCGCCGGTAGGAGAATCACAGTGCTGGTTTCGCGCACGGGTGTCTCGAGGCCGTCGCGGGTGCGCACGTCCTCGCCGTCGACGTACACGTTCACGAACGACCGGATCTCGCCGTTGCCGTAGACGCGCGAGCCGAGGGCCGGGATCCGGTGCGCCAGGTCCTCGAGCAGCTCACGCACCGTCGAGCCCGAGGCTTCGACCTCTCGTGCGCCGCCGGCTTCGGACCGCAGGACGGGGGGGACGCGGACGACGCTCATTGCGAGCTCACCTTGCGCAGAACTCGACGTAGTCGATGTACTCGGTGATCGTCGGGTGCTCGCCGCAGACCGGGCAGTCCGGGCGGCGCTCGATCTTCACCTCGTTGAACTCGGTCGCGAGCGCGTCGAGCAGCAGCAGGCGGCCGACGAGCGGCTC
>JADGON010000350.1 GCA_017882945.1 Acidimicrobiia bacterium
CGGTTCGGCGACTGGCACATGTTCGGCATGGTCTTCCAGGCCCGCGCGATCCGCGCCGCGCGGAGGGGCACCGACACCGCCTGGGTCGACCGCTACTTCTTCGACTTCAACGACTGACCGGCGAGCAAGGAGTCAGGGCACGCCCCAGCCACCTCCCCCGGGGGTGCGGAGACGAAGCACATCTCCGGGTTGGAGTGTGATCGTCACCTTGTCGCCGAGTCGCTCGGCCCGGTGCTCGTCGCCACCGGGGAGCAGCCAGTTCTCGCCCACCGCGCCGGGCTCACCACCGGCCAGTCCCCACGGCGCGCTCACGCGTCGTTCGCTGATGAGCGAGACGGTGACCGGCTCGATCGCTTCGAGCTCGCGCTCGATGCCGTCGCCCCCGGCGAAGCGTCCGGCCCCTCCGCTTCCCGTGCGAATCGTGTACCGACGCACGCGCATCGGATACGCGCGTTCGAACGCCTCGACCGGCGTGTCGCGCGTGTTCGTCATGTTCGTGTGCACCGCGCTCATCCCGGCGCGTCCCGGCCGTCCACCCTGTCCCCCGCCGACCGTCTCGTAGAACACCCAGCCCTCACCACCGACGAGCACGTTGTTCATCGTGCCCTGGCTCGCCGCGCCCACCCGATCAGGAACGATCTCCGCGAGCGCACGCAGGCAGACATCCGCGACGCGCTGGCTGACTTCGACGTTGCCCGCGCCGACTGCGGCCGGGAACCGAGCCGCCACGATGGAGCCGGGTGGCGCGATCACACGAACGGGTCGCAACGCCCCGCCGTTGGCCGGGATCGTCGGGTCGGTCGCAGTGCGCAGGGCAAACGCGACCGCGCTCACGGTCACCGCTTCCACCGCGTTCACCGGCCCCGAGCGTTGGTCATCCGTGCCGGTGAAGTCGAACGTCACGGCGTCGCCGCGCACGACGATCTCCAGTGCGATGCGCGCCGAGTGCTGCTGGTCGGGTCGCGGGCCCGTCGAGTCGAGCACGTCGTCGGCCCGCCACCGGCCGTCCGGCAACGCGGCCAGCACGGCGCGCATCCGCCGCTCGCCGTAGTCGACCACCTGGTCGAACGGGGCGCCCGCGAGCTCCGCCAGCCGGGCGACACCGAGACGGTTCGCACCCACCTGCGCGTCGAGGTCACCGCGGCGTTCCTCCGGTGTCCGCGACGAGGCGACGAGCACCTCGACGATCCCGTCCGAGAGCACCACGGGCGGGATCCGCAACCCCTCCTGCGCGATGTGCACTGCGTCGGGCGGCATCGAACCCGGTGTCATGCCGCCGAGATCCGCATGATGCGCACGGTTCGCCGCCCAGCCCACGATGCGGCCGTCGACGAAGCACGGCGCAACGAGGGTGACGTCGTTCAGATGGGTGCCGCCGGCATACGGATCGTTCAGCACGATCTGGTCGCCGGGTCCGACGGCCTGACCGCACGCGTCGATCGCGGCTCGGACCGCTGCAGGCATCGAGCCCAGATGCACGGGGATGTGCTCGGCCTGCACGAGCAGCTCGCCGTCGGCGGTGAACAGTGCGGCCGAGCAGTCGGCGCGCTCCTTGATGTTGGGACTGAACGCGGCGCGTCGCAGCACCGCGCCCATCTCCTCCGCGATCCCCGTGAGCCGGGAATTCAAGACTTGGAGATCCGCCGCGTCGATCATGGCGAGTCGTCGCGCGTCAGGATCCAGGTGCCGTCGGGCGCGGGATCTGCCGACCATCCGGGCGCTACCCACACCGTGCAATCCGCTTCGGCCGCGACCGCCGGTCCGACGACCCGGTCTCGCGGCCATGCTGGGAGCTGGCCGGGATCGAGCGGCACGGCACCACGAGCGCGGGCGCGCAGCGCGACGACCTCGACGGGAGCACCTGGTCGCGCGTACCCGTTGCGACGGGCGTGCTCGGACGCGAATTCGTCGAGGTCGGTCACGGTCAGCTCGTAACTCTGGCCGGCGTAGCGACAGTCGAGGAACGTCTCGACCTCCGCGGGGCTGCCGGCCAGACCTTCGAGGCCCGCCACCTCGCGGCCGAGCGCTTCACGCGCGGCCGGGATCCCCCCGTGCTCGGCCGGGTCCGGCCACGACCGCACGAGCTCCCGTTGCGCGGGCGCCGAGACCAACCCGACCGCGGAGAGCACCCCGGCGCGGGGCGGAACCAGCACGGCGCGCATCCCGAGTGCCTCGGCGACCGCGCAGGCGTGCAGCGGTCCCGCGCCGCCGAACGCCACCAACGCCAGCTCACGCGCGTCGACCCCTCGCTCCACCGTGACCACCCGCACCGCACGCACCATCTCGGCATCGACGACGCGCACGATTCCCTCGGCCGTCAGCCCCGCTCGATCGATCGCGGCCCGAGCCGCGTCGACGTCGACCGGTCCCAGACCGGGCAGCTCGGTCCCGGCCGGGATGCGCCCGAGCACGAGGTCCGCGTCCGTGACGGTCGGCTGGGTGCCACCGAGCCCGTAGCAGGCCGGACCCGGAACCGCGCCGGCGCTCTCGGGCCCGACCCGAAGTGCGCCACCCGCGTCCAGCCGTCCGATCGACCCTCCACCGGCGCCGATCGTGAGGATGTCGAGCGACGGATGGCGAATCGGGAACCCCGCGACTTCGTGCACCGCGGCGGACTCGGGCACACCGCTGCGCACCAGGCATACGTCGGTGCTCGTGCCACCCATGTCGAACGACACCACATCCGGGAACCCGCACGTAGCTGCCACGGCCGCGGCCGCTCGGACCCCGCCTGCCGGTCCGCTGAGCAACAACGCGACCGGGAGCTCGGCGGCCACCCCGACCGGAACCAGCCCGCCGGCGGAGGTCATCACCAGCACCGAGTCGGCGAGCGACTCGATGCGCAAGAGGTACGGCCGGCACTTCGGTCGCAACGACGCGTTGGCGACGGTCGTCACGATGCGCTCGTACTCCCGGAACTCGGGTGACACCTCGTGCGAGCAGGTGACATCGAAACCGCGGTCGGCCAAGACGCGCCCTACCGCCCGCTCGTGCTCCGGGTTCAGGTCCGCGTGCAGCAGGCAGACGGCCACGGCTTCGATGTCGCGCGGGAGCTCCGCGAGCTCGTCGGGGTCCACCGGTTCGATCTCCCGGCCCTGCCCGTCGAGCCGGCCGGCGACCTCGAACCGGAGCTCGCGTGGCACGAGCGGCTCGGGGCGATCGACGAACGGGTCGTACAGCGACGGGCGGTCTTGCCGCGCGATCTCGATGACGTCCGCGAACCCGCGGGTTGTCACCAGTGCGACGCGGCCACCCTTGCGCTCCAGCAGTGCGTTCGTCGCCACGGTCGTGCCGTGCGCCAACAGCTCGGGGCGGCCGGAAGCGAGCTGCTCGATCCCCGAGCCCACGGCATCTGCAGGGTCCGACGGTGTCGACGGGACCTTGACGATCCGACCGTCGTCCGCCACGACGTCGGTGAAGGTGCCTCCGGTGTCCACGCCGACCCTCACCGGCCCAGCGTGTCAGATCAGACCCTGGCCAGGCGCCCGAACCGGCGGTGGCGCAGGCTGACTCCCTGGATGATCACGGCCTGCACTGCGTCCTTGATCTCATCGTCGATCTTTCGGCCCGTCGAATCCGTGAGCTCGAACCGGTCGACGGCCAGCCCTTCGACGGTCTCGACGCGTGCCGAGTGCACGTTCGCACCGGCGGCGGCGATCCCGACGGTGATCGTGTGCAGCAAGCCACGTTCGTCCGGGCTGCGCACCTCGCAGAGCGTGTACCACGGCGAAGCCGCGTCGTCGAAGGAAACCGCGGCATCGGGATTCGGCGGCGCGGTGAGCGACTGCTCGAAGGAGGCGATGATCGCGGCTTCGAGCCGGTCGGGATCCGGCGACTCCAGCGGCTCGAGCGTTCCCGGGTCGCCCGATGCCGGCTCGACCTTCGCGCGACGGACGGTGAAGCTCTCGAGGGCAGCACCATCGCCCCAGGTCGCGATCACGGCGCTCACGATGTCGAGCCCGGAGTCGACGAGCACGCCCGAGACGTGGGCGAGGAGCGCGGGCCGGTCCCGACTCGCGACATCGATCTCCCACTCGTCCGCGTCAAGTGCGCACAGGGCGACCCGAGCCTCGTTCCGCTTCGGGAGGTGGTCCAACAGGCGCACCTGGCGAGCGACGACATCCGCGGTCTGTGAGAGCAGGTACGCACGGGGCGCGTGTTCGACCCGGCTCTGCTGGAGCGGGGAGGCAACCAGACGAATCGCCTCGGCCCGGCGCTGCTCCACCAGGTTTCGCGCGTCCAACCCGGTGAGGTTCGGCTGCTCGAGCAGCGCCAGGATCAGCGAGAGGAGCTCGTCGAGCCGTGAGCGCTCCACCGGGTCGAGAGGCGCGAGCGCCAGGCTCAACATGTACAGGGCGCGAGCCCGCTCCGGACGCTCGAGGTGCGTCGCCAGCTTGAGGACCGAGTCCTCGTCCAACCCTTCGAGCCGGCCGGCCGCGGCGCGCAGCAGACCCGGGTTGCCGACCAGCAACGCGATCTCCTGCTCCGCCGCGGCGCCGAGGTCGAGCCGCTGCACCAGGCGCCGAGCGAGTGCCACCGGCTCGGAATCCGGTCCGGCACTGTCGAGGATGAGCCCGGCGAAGAGCAGCCACTCCGGATGCTCGAGGCGCAACCGCTCGTCGGCCGCGTCGCGGTCGTCCGCAACCAGCTCGCGGATGCGCTCGACGAGCTCGAAGCGCAGCACCTGGCTGGAGTCGAGCAGATGCGGGTCGGCGCGCCGGCGCTGGACCGAGACGGCAAGCTCGGGCAACGCCCGCTCGAGCACCCCGCTGGCCTCGAGGAAGCGCCACGCACGGTCGTCGCCGCGCAACAGCAGCTCGAAGAGCTTCTGGGTCGCGTCCTTGTCCCATCGGATGGCCTCGTCGTCCAACGAGCCCAACCACTCGAGCAGCCTCCGGCCCGGCCGGCTGCGATCGGCGATCATCAACGCGGCATCGAGCCCGATCGAGAGCGCGGCGTGGGTTGGTGGCGCACCCGCGAGGTCGACGACGCCGTCATCGACCCTCAGCCACCCCCCTCTGGGAACCGGCTCGCCCGCGCCGAGCTGTGGTCTTCGGTCGGCCTTCATCGCTTGGAGTCGCCAGCGCAACAGCGGCGGCGCCAGCAGCGTCGTCACGAGCACCACGAGGAGCAGCGCGGCATAGAGGTTGTCGCCGAGCACGTGCTCCTTGAGCCCGATCGTCGCGAAGATCAGGCCGACCTCGCCCCGCGGCAGCATTCCCAGCCCGATCAGCGGCTTGTCCCCCGGCGATCCGATCGCGCCCGCCGCGGCGAGGAGCTTGCCGATGATCGCCACGACCGCCAACGCCCCGGCAATCTCGAGCACCTCGACCCTGACGAACGAGCCGACATCCACGGCGATGCCGATCGCCAGGAAGAAGACCGGGATGAACAGGTGACCCACCGGTGTGAGCTCGCGTTCGATCCGCTCGCGCTGGTCGCTCCGGCTCAGCGACAGACCGGCGACGAACGCGCCGATGATCGGGGCCAGCTTCGCGGCGTCCGCGAGCTCGGCGAAGAAGAGCGTGAACGCCAGCGCGAGCGCGACCAACGTTCCGGCTGACCGTGAGTACCTCTGCACCGCGCGGAACAACGGCGGACCGAACTTGCCGCCGAGCCACGCGGTCAGCGCGATGAACAGCACTGCAACGCCGACGATGCCGAGCACGGTCACCACCGAGACCGTTCCCTCGGTGACGATGCGCACGACGACGGTCAGGATGACCAGGCCGAGCACGTCGTCGGCCACGGCCGCGCCCAGCACCGTCCGCGCCTCCACCGAGGTCAACGCACGGAGATCGCTGAAGACGCGCGCGGTGATCCCGACACTGGTCGCCGCGAGCGCCGCACCGAGGAACAGCGCGGTGTTCGAGTCGTAGCCGAACGCAACCCCGACCCCGAAGCCCATGGCCATCGGCAGGACGACACCGATCACGGCGACGCTCATCGACGCCCGCCCTACCGCCGCGAGGTCGCGGACATCCATCTCGAGGCCGACCTGGAGCACGAGCAGGATGACCCCGAGCTCGGCCAGCACCTCGAGGACTTCGGTCGGGCCGACCAGCCCGAGCACCGACGGGCCGATGAGCATGCCGGCGGCGATCTCGCCGACGACCGCCGGAACCTTGACCCGCTCGGCGAGCTCCGCTGCGAGCTTGGCCGCGACGAGAACGATCAGGATGTCCCGAAGGATCTCGACGACGCTCACGGGCTCAGGAAAGAGCGGTTTGGAGGAGGTAACCCCGTGAGCGAACGGTGCGGACCTCGAGCCCGAGCGGCGCGATGCGGCGGCGCAATCGGAGAATGTGCACGTCGAGCGCGTTGCGGGTCGGCGCGCCCGACGGCCAGGCGCGCCGCGCCATCAGCTCGCGTCCGACGACGGCGCCGAACCGCTCCACCAAGGCGCCGGCGAGCTCCCGCTCCACCGGGGAGAGCGAGACCCAGCGGTCGCGGAAGCGCAGCAGCCCGTCGTCGTCGATCTCGGGGACCGCGAGCCCGTTGGACGCCCGCGCCTCGAGCGTGGCCACCCTCGCCCGGACGTCACGATCCTCGGCCGGCAGCCGGATCCAGTCCTCGAGCGGATCCACCGAGTCCGGGGGTGCGGCATCCGGCCCGACCAGCAGCAATCGAGGGGTTCCGGACCCCCGCAGCTCGCCCAGATGGAGGTTCTCTTCCGGCCAGCGGACCAGCACGACGTCCATCGGGGGGACGGTAATCCCGGAAGGTTTCGGGTTTGTTTCGCCGTGGTGAACCGACGCTGCCGCGGGATCACCGGCTCCTCGAGGTCGCGACCTATCGGCCGAGCCGGGCTGCACCCCGGACCAGGGCCGGAGCGTACCGAGGACCGGGTCGGCGCCCGAGCCGGTCGATCGGGCCGCTCACGGAAAGCGCGGCGATCACGGCGCCGTCCCTCCCGTGCACCGGCGCGCTGACGCTGGCGACGCCGGCCTCGCGCTCGGCGACCGAGGCGGCCCAGCCCCGTTGCCGCACCGCGCGCAGTGCCGTGGCATCCGTCCCGGCCGGCCACTCCGTCGGCTCAGCCCAGGCGAGGAGCACCTTGCCGCCGGAACCCGCGACGAGCGGGAGCCGCGCGCCCACCGGGACGGTGTCGCGGAGCCCGGCCGGTCGCTCGGCCGCCGCGACGCACACCCGGTGATCGCCGTCCCGCACGTAGAGCTGCGCGCTCTCCCCCGTCTCGTCCCGCAGATCGGCGAGCACGCCGGCGGACTGCTCGAGCAGCGTCGTCGATAGAGAGGGGGCGCGCCGTCCCCACGCAGCGAGCCGCACGCCGAGACGGAAGCGACCCCGCTCGTCCCGTCCGACGAGACCGTGCGACTCGAGCGCGACCGCGAGGCGGTGGACGGTCGGCCGCGAGAGACCCGTGGCCTCGACGATCGAGGCGAGGCTCGCGGGGCCGCCTTCGGCAAGAGCTTCGAGGATCGCGGCCGACTTGTCGATGACGCCGACGCCACTTAGGCTGTCCATATTCCAGGAATGGTATCTCACATGTTGAGACCAGTCCCGGGCCAGCCGAAGGAGGAGCCGTGGCGCAGACCCTGAGCGAGAAGGTGTGGGAGCAACACGTCGTGCATCGCACCGAGGGTGAGCCCGATCTCCTCTACATCGACCTGCACCTGGTCCACGAGGTCACCTCGCCCCAAGCCTTCGACGGCTTGCGGCTCAACGGGCGCGGCGTGCGGCGCCCCGAGCTCACCGTCGCGACGATGGATCACAACGTGCCGACGATCGGGTTGGAGCAGGGCATCACCGACCCGATCTCTCGGCGCCAGATCGAGGTGCTCGCAGAGAACTGCGCCGAGTTCGGCATCCGCCTCTACGGGATGGGGAACCCGCTGCAGGGCATCGTGCACGTCATCGGCCCCGAGCAGGGCCTGACCCAGCCGGGCATGACCATCGTCTGCGGTGACAGCCACACGTCCACCCACGGTGCGTTCGGCGCGCTCGCGTTCGGCATCGGCACGAGCGAGGTCGAGCACGTCCTGGCGACGCAGACGCTCCCCCAGCAACGCCCGGGGACGATGGCGGTCACCGTCGACGGCGACCTGCCGCCCGGGGTCACCGCGAAGGACGTCGTCCTGTCGATCATCGCCCAGATCGGCACGGGCGGCGGCATCGGTTCGGTGATCGAGTACCGCGGCTCCGCGATCGAGGCGCTCTCGATGGAAGGCCGCATGACGATCTGCAACATGTCGATCGAGGCCGGCGCCCGCGCCGGCCTGATCGCGCCGGACGACACGACATTCGCGTACCTCGAGGGTCGGCCGTACGCACCGAAGGGCGCGGCGTGGGAGCAGGCACTCGACGCGTGGCGGGCCCTGCCGACCGATCCCGGCGCGACGTTCGACAAGGACGTCCGGATCCACGCGGCCAGGCTCGCGCCGAGTGTCTCGTGGGGCACGAACCCGGCCCAGACCACGACCATCGACTCGGTGGTGCCGGACCCGGCGTCGTTCACCGGCGAAGGAGCGGCGGAGTCCGCCACCCGTGCGCTGCAGTACATGGGGCTCAAGGCCGGCACGCCGATCCGTGACATCGCGGTCGACACGGTGTTCATCGGCTCGTGCACGAACTCACGGGTAGAAGACCTGCGCGCGGCCGCGGCCGTGGTGCGCGGGCGCTCGGTCAAGGACGGGATGCGCGCGATGGTGGTCCCGGGCTCGTTCGCGGTGAAGAAGGCGGCCGAGGCCGAGGGCCTCGACGCGGTGTTCACCGCGGCGGGGTTCGAGTGGCGCGAGCCGGGCTGCTCCATGTGCCTGGCGATGAATCCCGACAAGCTCGCGCCGGGAGAACGCGCGGCGAGCACCAGCAACCGCAACTTCGAGGGCCGACAGGGCAAGGGTGGGCGCACCCATCTGGTCTCTCCCGCCGTCGCCGCGGCCACCGCGATCGCCGGCCACTTCGCCGCGCCCACGGACCTGGACTGAGGGAGTTGAGAGATGAACGGCCGCGCAAGGAGCCACGACGATCTGAAGCGTCTCGCCGGAAGAATGGTCGTCGGCCCGGCGACGCGGCCGCCGGAAGCGCGAAGGTAGGAGCGAGTCATGGAAGCAGTCAGCGAGATCATCGCCCGGGCCGTGCCACTCGACCGGTCTGACGTCGACACCGACCAGATCATACCGTCCGACTGGCTCAAGCGGGTCGAACGGACGGGTTTCGGTGCGGGCCTGTTCTCGGAGTGGCGCGAGCGCTCCGACTTCGTGCTGAACCAGTCCCGCTACGAGGGCGCGCACATCCTCGTGGCCGGGCCGAACTTCGGGACCGGCTCGTCACGCGAGCACGCGCCCTGGGCCCTCCAGGACTACGGGTTCCGGGCGATCATCTCGCCCCGGTTCGCCGACATCTTTCGCAACAACTGCCTGAAGATCGGCCTCGTCCCGGTGACCCTGCCCCAACCCGTCGTCACCCGGATCATGCGGGCGATCGAGGATGACGCGTCACTGGAGATCGTCATCGACGTCGTGGACCGGCGCGTGGCCGTCCCCGCGCTCGATCTCGACGAGCCGTTCGAGCTCGACGATCACACGCATCACCGCCTCCTCAACGGCCTCGACGACATCGGGCTCACCGAGCAGCGCGCGGACGAGATCAGCGGCTACGAAGGCGGCCGACCCTCGTTCATGCCCACGGCACCGGCCTGAGCTACTTGGGACCGACCAGCGCGAGCGTGAGGAGGATCGCGTTGTAGCCCGAATGGGTGAACATGCCGGGCGGCAGGCGCCCCGAGTAGTGCCGGATCGTCCCGAGCATGAGGCCCACGATCAGGATGACGAGGAACGTGCCGACGTTGCCCCAGTCGTTGCGCGGGTCGAGGTGCACGATCCCGAACAACACCGCCTGCACCACGATCGCGACTCCGACCCCCCACCGTGCGGTCAAGGTGCCCTGCACCAGGCCGCGGAAGTAGAGCTCCTCGAAGAACGGGGCGCCGACGACCGCAATGAGATAGACGACGAGGATCCCGAGCACCCGGCCGTGGTTCAACGGGTCCGAGAGATCCGTACGGTCACCCTGGATCAGGTTGTTGTCGATCGCCTTGAGTGCCGCCAGGGCGATCGAGATGGCAACGACGCCGGTCACTGCGAACACGGCGCCGAGTGCCGCGTCGACCCAGCGCGGGGGGAACAGGCCGAGGTCCCGGAGTGAGCCGCTGCCCTTGCGGCGCACCGCGACGACGCACGATCCCCCGAGTCCGAACCAGAGCCCGAGCGTCGAGCCGAGCAGCAGTGCGGGATCGTTCTCCTGGTAGCCGAGGGCGTACATGACCCCCGCGATCAGTGTCGAGAGCGCGAGCCCGACGATGAAGCCGAGGATCGCGATCCCGCCCGCCCGCAGTGCACCGTCCGCCGGGGGTGGGTTGCCGGCGGCGAACCACTCGTCGGTGTACGCCGACCAGACCGCGCCGTCCCACCAGCGCCACGTCGCCCGGCGCCATGGGTCCGGGTACCAGCCCGGTGGCGCGCTCGTCGTGGTGGGATCGCTCATGGCAGAGATCGTCTCACCACGGGCGCGTCCCCACGGACGCGGCTACGCCGGTTGCATCGTCCGCTGCCGCTCCACGAGAAGCTGCTCGTCGATCGCAAACGCCAGCTCGACCGCGAGCTCTTTGGTCTGGTCACGGTCGAAGAGATACGTCAGGAACTCGTGGTACGTCACAGTGTCGTCTCCCAGGTGTGCCGGTCCCGTTGCCTCGTGCACTCTTGGTTTCGGCACGGGGCCTGAAGAACTGAAATCGCCCGTCCTCGTTCCGCCACGTGTGATCGGCACCGTACAAATGCCCCACGATGCGCGCGCGGCGAGCGGCGCCGGTGCGGGACCTCAGTCGGCGCGGAGACCGGCGAGCAGCGCGAGCTCCCGCCATTTCCAGTGGCAGTCGACCTGGACGAAGCCGATCTCCCGCAACCAGGCGAGCTGCACGTCGACCGGGGCGAGCTGGTTCGACGGGTCGTCGTCGGCGAGGGCGGTGCCGAGCGCGCCGAGGAACGCCTCGTGGAGCTCGACGGTCGGCGACGCCACATGCTCGAGGTTCAAGAACACCCCGCCCGGGTTCAGCCGGTCGTGGACCTCGGTGTACAGCGTGCGCTTGCGCGCGTCGACGACGTGATGGATCGCGAATGCCGAGACCACGACGTCGAACGTCCCCCACTCGGCGGGCAGGGCGATGTCGAGGTCGTGCTCGACGACGGATACCCGGGCTTCGTCCGCAAACCGATCACGCACGCGCTCGAGCATCTCGGGTGAGAAGTCGGCCGCGACCGCGGCTGCCGCGGGGCGCGCGTCGAGGACGCGCCCGACGACCTCACCATCACCGCACCCGAGGTCGAGCACGCGCGGCGCGCCCTCGGGCACGAACTCCAGAAGCGCGCGGTAACCCTCGTCACGCCGTGGGATGCGCTTGCGGTTCTCCAGGTACGACTGCGCGTGGGCCGCATCGGTCCACAGGTTGACGGTCATGGCCCGACCTCGATGTCACGCGTCTGTGGACGCTCACGCATGCGGATGATCCGGTTGACCGCGGCCAGGTACGCGCGCGCAGATGCCTCGACGATGTCGGTCGCGACCCCGCGCCCGGTCGCCTTCAGCCCGTCGACCTCGAGCTGGATGACCACGTCACCCAACGCATCCCCACCACCGGTGACCGACGAGACGTTGAAGTCGAGCACGGTGCCCGACACCCCGGTCGCCCGGGCGATGGCGGCGATGGCGGCGTCGACCATGCCGTTGCCCTCGGCCGTGGCGTCCACCTTGCCGTCACCGTCACTCAGCACGACCGTGGCCTCCGGCGTCGACACCGTCCCGCCGCGGACGTCGAGGCTCACGACCGAGAACTTGTGGACCACACCGGTACCGAGCTCCTCGGCCACGATCGCCTCGAGGTCGGCCTCGGTGATCCGGACCTTGCGGTCCGCGAGCTCCTTGAACCGCACGAACGCCTGGTTCAGGGCGTCACCCTGCAGGTGCAGGCCCATCTTCTCCAAGGAGTCAGCGAACGCGTGGCGGCCCGAGTGCTTGCCGAGGACGATCTGCGCAGCCTCCTGGCCCACCTCGCCGGCATCCATGATCTCGTAGGTCTCACGATCCTCGAGCACACCGTGCTGGTGGATGCCGGCCTCGTGCGCGAAAGCATTCCGACCGACGACCGCCTTGTTGTACTGGACCGGATAGCCGGTGAGGCGCGACACCATCCGTGACGCGCGCGCCAGCTCCTCGGTGCGCACCCCGGTCGTGATGCCTTCGAAGTAGTCGGAGCGGGTGCGGATCGCCATGACGACCTCTTCGAGTGCCGCGTTGCCGGCGCGCTCGCCGAGCCCGTTGATCGCGCACTCCACCTGGCGCGCCCCGTTCGCGACGCCGGCGAGTGAGTTCGCGACGGCCAGGCCGAGATCGTTGTGGCAGTGCGTCGAGACGATGAACTCCCCGTGCACCTGGTCGATCACGTAGCCAATCAGCTTGCCGAAGTCCTCGGGCAGGCCGTAGCCGACGGTGTCGGGGATGTTGATCGTCGTCGCGCCGTTGTCGACCGCGATCTGGCAGACCTCGCACATGAAGTCCGGGTCCGAGCGGAACCCGTCCTCGGGCGAGTACTCGACGTCCGCGGTGTAGCCCTTGGCCCGGGCCACGCTGGCCGCGACCTCGCCCTTGACCTGGTCGTGGGTCATCCGGAGCTTCTTCTTCATGTGCAGCTCGGAGGTGGCCAGGAAGACGTGGATCCGGTTGCGCTCGGCGTGGCGCACGGCTTCCCACGCCCGGTCGACGTCCTTGAACGAGGTCCGGGACAGCCCGGCGATGACGGGCCCGCGGACGGTCTTGGCGATCGCCTCGACCGCCTCGAAGTCCCCGTCGCTCGCGATCGGGAACCCCGCCTCGATGACGTCGACCCCGAGGCGTGCGAGCTGGTCTGCGATCTCGAGCTTCTCGCCCACGTCGAGCGAGATGCCGGGCGACTGCTCGCCGTCCCGGAGGGTCGTATCGAAGATCAGCACCTGGTCCATCGGGGTTTCCTTCTCGTTTTGGGTCTTCGCATCAATTTCGGCAAACAAAAAACCTCTCGGCCCGAAGGCACGAGAGGTTCCGGCGAGCACCTGGAGGCGCTCGCCCCTACGTAAGGAGCAGTCCGTTGAAGTGCGGCACCACAGTCATAGGACTGCTCAGTCTGCCAGGCCGCGTCGCGTTCGTCAACGTTCGGCCGCCGATGCGCGAGAATGCCGCGGTGCTGAAGCTGCTGCGACGAGGTGCCATCGCCGGACTGATCGCCGGCGGCGCATACGCCATCTGGCGGTTCCTGGCCGCTCGGACCCCTGACACCGCCGGGGTGACGTTCCAGAGCCAGCCCTTTCCCGCGCCACCGCGCCCGGTTCCCGCGCCGACAGCGGCTGCTGCCCCCCCGCCGGCAGCTGCGGCCGCACCGGCTCCGACCCCCGACGCGGCCTGGGTCGAGCCGGTCGACGGGGCGTGCCCCGTATCGCATCCCGTGAAGGCCAAGCTGACGAGCGGGATCTACCACCTTCCCGGTGGCGGCAACTACGACCGAACCCGAGCAGAGCGCTGCTACGTCGACGCCGATGCAGCCATCGCCGACGGGCTCCGCGCACCCAAGCGATAGCGCACGGACCACCCCTCCCGTAGGGTCGCCACCACCGCGACCGTGGAGGGAACATGCACAGGCTCGGGGACGACTTCAAGAAATTCGTCATGCAAGGCGACCTCGTCACCCTGGCCGTCGCGTTCATCCTGGGCCTCGCGTTCAAGCAGGTCGTTGACAGCATCGTCAACGACCTCATCAATCCGATCGTCGGCGCGATCGTCGGCAAGCAGTCGTTCAACGACTTCACGATCGACATCGGCGACGGTGTGCTCCGGATCGGCGCGTTCCTGAGCGTGCTGCTCAACTTCCTCATCGTCGCAGCAACGCTCTTCGTGATCGTCAAGGCCTACGAGAAGCTCAAGAGCCTGCGCAGCCAGAGCGAGAAGGAAGCAGACCCGAGCGAGATCGATGTGCTCGTCGAGATCCGCGAGCTCTTGCGGAGCCAGCAGCGCTAGCCGGCACCCTCGTCCAGCTCGATGGCCCGGGCGTCGTAGACGCCGTCCTGGCGGCGAACCGCGTCGACGACCTCGCCGGGCACCGCGGACCGGGTCGAGATCGCCATCAAGGCCGCTTGGCCCTCGGCGGTCTTGCCGACGTCCATGTCGTCGACGTTGACCTCGGCATCACCCAGGATCGTCGTGACCTTGCCGATCATGCCGGGGACGTCGGCGTTGCGGACGATCAGCATGTGGCTGGACGGGGGTACATCGACGATGTGATCGTCGATGCCGACGATGCGCGGCGCGGCCTGCTTGCCGTAGAGCGTGCCGGCGACGTGGGTCTCACGGCCGGCGTGCACACCGCGTAGCTCGATCAGGTTCACGTAGTCGCGCACCGACGTGAGCTTCGTCTCTCGCACGGTGAGGCCGCGTGACTCGGCGAGCTGCGGGGCGTTCACGAAGCTGACCGGCTCGTCGACGATCGGGCCGAGGACGCCCTTGAGCACGCCGAGGGTGAGCACGCGGCAGTCGTAGTCCGCGATCTGGCCTTCGTAGCCAACCTCGAGCGTGTCGACGATGCCCCCCGCCAGCCCGGTGAACAGGCGGCCGAGGCGCTCGGCAAGGGGGAGGAACGGCTGCACGGTGGCATTCGCCTCGGTCGCGGCGAGGTTGACCGCGAATGGCACGAACTCGCCGCGCAGCGCGAGCACCACCTGCTCGGCGATGGTCTGGCCGGCCTTGTCCTGTGCTTCGACCGTCGAAGCCCCGAGATGGGGCGTGACCACCACGGTGGGCAAGCCGAACAGCGGCGACTCGGTCGTCGGCTCAGCCGCGAAGACGTCGATCGCGGCGCCGGCAATCTGGCCCGCCTCGATCGCGGCGGCGAGCACCGACTCCTCGACGATGCCGCCCCGCGCGGTGTTGACGAGACGCAAGCCGGGCTTCGACTTCGCGAGGAGGTCGGCGTCGATCAGGCCCATGGTCTCTTTGGTCTTCGGAAGGTGGATCGTGAGGAAGTCCGACATCCCGAAGAGCTCCTCGAGCGTCGGGACCAGCTCGACTCCGAGCTGATGGGCCCGGTCCTTGCTCACATACGGGTCGAACGCGACCAGGTGCATGCCGAACGCGTTGCACCGCTGCGCGACGAGCACGCCGACGCGACCGAGCCCGAGGATGCCCAGGGTCTTGCCGTACAGCTCGACCCCGGCCCAACGCGACCGGTTCCACTGGCCGGCCTTGAGATCGGCGTCGGCCTGCGGGATGTTGCGCGCCTGGGCGAGCATCAGCGCGATCGTCTGCTCCGCGGCCGACAGCACGTTGGACTGCGGCGCGTTCACGACCATCACGCCGCGCTTCGTGGCTGCCGCGACGTCGACGTTGTCGAGCCCGATCCCCGCTCGACCGACGACCACGAGATCCGTCCCCGCCTCCAGCACCTCGGCAGTGACCTGCGTCGCGCTTCGGATCACGATCGCCGCGGCGCCCGGCACCGCGGCGACGAGCTCTTCGGGGCTCAGCCCGAGCCGGACGTCGACCTCGAGGCCGGCGGCCCGCATCGACTCCAGCCCGCTCTCGGCGAGCTCTTCTGACACCAGGACGCGTTTGGTCACTGCTTCAGCACCCATTTCTGGAAGGTCGGGCGACGTCGATCCGCACCGGAGCGTAGGGCGGAGCAGCCATGAGGTGCGGAGCCTGGAGCGACCATCAGCAGAGGAAGTCTGCGATGCGGCGGACGCCTTCGCCCAGGTCGTCATCGCCGAGCGCGAAGGAGAGCCGGGCGTAGCCGGGCGCGCCGAACGCCTCACCCGGAACGATCGCGACCTTGACCTCGTCGAGCAGGACCTCGGCCAGCTCGGTCGTGGTCGTCACCTTCCGGCCCCCGTACTCACGGTCCAGGATCGCCTCGAAGTTCGGGAAGCAGTAGAAGGCCCCCTGCGGTTCGAGGCACTCGACCCCGGGGATCCCGGCCAGCAGCGAGTGCATCGCCTTGCCGCGCCGTTCGAAGGCGTGGCGCATCTCCGAGATCGCGACGAGGTCGCCGCTCACGGCGGCGAGCGCGGCGCGCTGGGAAACGTTGGCGACGTTCGAGGTCGACTGCGATTGGAGGTTCGTGGCCGCACCGATGACATCGCGCGGGCCGATCATCCACCCCACCCGCCAGCCGGTCATCGCGTAGGTCTTGGCCACGCCGTTGAGCACGACGCAGGTCTGCGCGAGGTCGGGGACGAGCGCCGGCATCGACGTGAAGCGATGCTCCCCGAACGTCAGGTGCTCGTAGATCTCGTCGGTCACGACCCAGATGCCGTGCTCCAGCGCCCAGCGGCCGATCTCCTCCACCTGCGAGGGTGGGTACACCGCGCCGGTCGGGTTGGACGGTGAGACGAAGAGCAGCGCCTTCGTGTTCGTGCTGCGAGCTGCTTCGAGCTGGTCCACCGTGACGCGAAACCCTGTGTCCTCGGTGGTGGGCAACACCACCGGTTGACCGCCCGCGAGCGCGATCGCCTCGGGATAGGTCGTCCAGTAGGGCGCCGGCAGCAGGACCTCGTCACCGGGGTCGAGCAGGGTCTGGAACGTGTTGTAGACCGCGTGCTTCCCGCCGTTGGTGACGAGCACCTGGGCCGCCTCACACGCGTATCCCGAGTCACGCGCGGTCTTTGTCGCAATTGCGGCTCTGAGGTCGGGGAGCCCCGCGGTCGGCGAGTACCGGTGGTTCGCCGGGTCCCGGCAGGCCGCCACCGCTGCTTCCACGATGTGGGCCGGCGTCGGGAAGTCGGGCTCGCCGGCACCGAAGCCGATGACCGGCTCCCCTGCGGCCTGCAACGCCTTGGCCTTGGCGTCCACAGCCAGCGTGGCGGACTCGGCGATGGCCGCGATGCGACGAGAGACTCGGGGTTCGGAGGTCACGGCGCCATGGTGGCACGCCGCCCGTGACGAACCCCGGTCGATAACTGCAAACCCGTTGGACCGGCGCGAACCGGCCGCGAATCCCAAGGAGGTCGTGGCCTCCCCTACCCTGGTCCGCGCATGGCGCTGCTTGGCCGCTTGGGGCGGCGGCTCCTCCCGCTCGCGGCCGTGCTCGTTGCGGTCGCCTCACTGGTCCTGGCGCGCCCGGCCGCGGCGGTGCCGGCGACCCAGGCGCCGCAGGCCTACATCCTCGTCGACGCCGACAACGGCTGCATCCGGGCGGCCAAGGACGAGCACCAATCGCTCCTCACCGCGAGCACCGTGAAGCTTCTGACCGCGATCACCGCGCTCGAGCGGCTCCCGCTCGACAGCACCGTTCCGGTGAGCGCGCGTGCGGCGAACCAGCCCGCGATGAAGATCAACATGCACGAAGGCGAGGTGTGGAAGCTCGACGACGCGATCCACTCCATGCTCATCGTGTCCGCCAACGACGCGGCGTACGCGATCGCGGAGCGGACCGGCGGAAGCGTCGAGCAGTTCGCCAAGCTGGCGAACGTCACCGCGAAGCAGCTCGGAGCGACCGAAACCAACTTCGCGGATCCGGCCGGCCTCGACGACCGCAACGCCTACGCCGGGGGGTCGCACATGAGCGCGTACGGCCTGGCCGTCGTCGCCCGCAACGCGCTCGCCATTCCCGAGATCGCGAACGCGGCGAAGACCTTGGACTACGACTTCACCGATCCCACCGGTGCGGGGCGCCACCTCCGCAACCACAACGACGGGTTCCTGACCACCTACGCCGGCGCCACCGGGCTCAAGACCGGCTACACGAAGGCCGCGAGCCGCACGCTCGTCACCTCGGCCACGCGCGACGGCCGCACGATGATCGCGGTCGTGATGGGGACCTGGGACGACACCGGTTGGGCGGGCTCCCTGCTGGACCAGGGGTTCACCACCCCCGCGGGTGCTCGCTGCAGCGGTGCGCAGGTCCCACCCGTGCGCGCCGTCACCGCCGACACACGCGACCAGGCGTTCGCGGGCCTTCCCCCGGTCCTGGGCACCCCGAGTCTGGGTGGTGCCGGCGCGGTCGCGGCGGTCGCCGAAACGACGGCGACGAGCTCGACCACCACCCCGAAGACGAAGACGAAGGCCACGACCTCGGCGAAGGCGTCCGGGGCGAAGCATTCGAACGCGGCGACGATCGATGCGCAGGCCGTGTCCGTCGAGAAGGCCGCGACGCAGCCGGGGAGCTCCGGCCTCTCGCTCGGGACGATCTTCAGCGTGTGGAACTTCGTTCTCGTCGTGTTCCTGGTGCTTCTCGCGCTGTTCCTGCTGCGCCGACGCGCGGTGCGCCGTCAGCGGGTGCGCCGGATGGCGCGCCAGAAGCACATGGAAGAGGTCCGGCGCCGCCGCATGATCGACCTGGTGGAGCCGAGTGACCGGGCGAGCCACGTTCGCGTGGTCCCACGGCGCGCCCGCAGCCGCGGGCGCTAGCTACGCGACGGCTTCTTCGGCGCTGGGGTCCCAGGCGCGCAGATCACGCAGGCGCGGGTCGTTCGAGAAGACCTCGACGATCGGGCCGTCGATGTTGAGCCGGCGCTGGATCACCCGGACGTCGTTCTCCTGGTTCCAGAGCGTGAGCATCACCGCGACGCCGAGGGCGCCGGCACGCGCGGTGCGACCCGAGCGGTGAAGGTACGCCTTGTGATCTTCGGGCGGGTCGTAGTGCACGACCACGTCCACGGCATCGACGTGGATGCCGCGAGCAGCGACGTCGGTGGCGACGAGGACAGGGAGCTTGCCGCTGGTGAAGTCGGCGAGCGCGCGCTCACGCGCCGCCTGGCGGAGGTCACCGTGGATCGCGCCGGCCTTCACATGCTCGCGTTGGAGCTGCTCGACCAGGCGGTCCGCGCCACGCTTGGTGCGACAGAAGACCAGCGTCCGGTCCACGCCACTCGCGATCGAGGCGACGACCTTCACCTTGTCCATCTGGTGGACGAGCAGGAAGTGGTGGCGCATCTCGTCGACCGTGTCGTCCTCGGACTCGACCTCATGCGAGACCGGGTCCTTCAGGTACCGCGCGACCAGGCGGTCGACCCCGCGGTCCAACGTGGCCGAGAACAGCATCGACTGATGCTCACCTTCGACCCGGTGCAGGATCTTCTGGACCTGGGGCATGAAGCCCATGTCGGCCATGCGGTCCGCTTCGTCGAGCACGAGCACCTGCACGTTCGCCACCGAGAGCTCGCGGCGCTCCATGAGGTCGATGAGCCGGCCCGGAGTCCCGATGACGAGATCGACTCCCTTGGTCAGCGCCTCGATCTGCGGCTCCATGCCGACACCGCCGTAGAACGCCTTCACCTTCAGACCCTTCACCCGGCCCAGTGGCGCGAGGACGCCGCGCACCTGGTTGGCGAGCTCGCGGGTCGGCACGAGGACGAGGCCGTGCGGGTGGCGCGGCTCGGCCTTGGTGATCCGGTCGAGGAGGGGCAGCCCGAAGGCCAGGGTCTTGCCGGAGCCGGTCTTCGCCTTGCCCAGCACGTCCCGCCCGGCGAGGGCATCGGCGATCGTGAGCGTCTGGATCGCGAACGGCTCGATCAGGCCCTGGGTCGCGAGGGCGTCGACGAGCTCGGTCGACACGCCCAGCGCGTCAAAGGTGGTGGTCATCAGGACAACTCGCTTTCGGTCAGTTGCGTCGTGAATGCCAGGAGGGTCGCCCTCCTGCGACGCGACGACCGCGATCGCCACAACGGGCACGATCGGTACGAACTGCGTGAGGTTGACCCGCGAGCGGGGATTGGCTCGCGGTCACCATGCTATCCCCCCGGAAACCCGGGGAATGTCAGGCGGGAATGGCGTGCTACCAGGGCATCGCGACGCCGCCGTTGGGCCGCAGGATCTGGCCGGTCACGAAGGAGGCGTTGTCCGAGACGAGGTAGAGGATGCCGTTCGCGACGTCCTGCGCCTCGCCGACCCGCCGCAGCGGGGCCATGGCTCCGAAGCGCTTCTTGTAGCCCTCGACCTTCTCCGGGATGACGTTGCCATCCTCGTCGACGAAGTTGTGGCGGGAGAAGTTGGTGTGGATCACACCCGGCGCCAGGGCGTTGACCCGGATCCCGAGGGGGCCCGCCTCGCACGCGAGCGTCTTGGTCAGCATCGCCACGGCGGCCTTCGTCATCCCGTAGCAGGCGAGCGTCGGCGCAGGAGTGTCGATCGCGCCGGAGGAGATGTTGATGATGTTGCCGGACCCACGCGGCGCCATGACCCGCATCGCGGCCTGGCAGCCGTAGAAGCAGCTCTTGAGGTTGATCGACAGGATGCGCTCGAACTCGTCGTCGGAGACGTCCATGACCATCTTGTTGTGCGGGATGCCCGCGATGTTGCCCATGATGTCGACGCGTCCGAACTCGGCCTGCGCGCCGTCGACGAGCGCGTCGACCTGGGCCCGTTGCGTGACGTCGGTGGACACGGCCCGCGCCGTCCCGCCCGCGGCGGTGATCTCCTCGGCAGTGGCCTGCACCGCGGCCTCGTCGATGTCGCCTCCCACGATGGTGGCGCCGACCGCGGCGAGCGTGAGCGCGGTGGCCTTCCCGATGCCGCTTCCGGCGCCGGTGAGCACGGCAACCCGGCCGGTGAGGTCGTAGCCGGCTACTGCATTCGTCATGGTTGGCTCCCGGGATCTCGGCGTGAGGTGCGGAGACTACGCACGGCTCCCGGTAGATTGCACAACCCGCCATGGCCCAGCTCACCATTGCCAGCTTCAACACGCACTGGGGCGTCGATCGCTCCGGCCGACCGTTCGACGTGGTCAGCCCGTGCCTCGCGCTCGACGCCGACGTGCTCGTGCTCCAGGAGGCGTGGCGGCCGAATGGCGGCGCCTGCTATGTGGACGAGATCGCCGAGCGCACCGGGGCGACCGTGCACGAGGCCGTCTTCATGTCCGACCAGAGCTCGGCGCGGCCGCGGAGCCTCAAGCCTCCGCCCGGAACGCCGGGCACCTGTGGGCTCGCCCTGCTCAGCCGGCTCCCGGTCGCTTGCGTCAAGGACATCGAGCTGCCGCACGCGCAGGGCGACGTGATCAAGCAACGGCACAGCGTCCTGCTGACCGTGGCCGTCGACGGCACCGAGGTCACCGTCGCGGGCATGCATGCGTCCCACCGCCTCTGGGGCTCACTCCCCCAGGTCAGCCGGGTGAACCGGGTGCTCACCGAGGCCGGGACCCCGAGCGTCATCGCCGGGGACCTGAACATGTGGGGTCCGGTCGTCGGGCTCGTCCTCCCGAACCGGACGCGCGCCGTGCGGGGCCGGACCTGGCCCGCGGGCCATCCACACAGCCAGATCGATCACTTCTGGGTCGACGACCGGCTCGAGTCGCTCGAGAGCCGCATCGCGCCCGAGACGGCATCGGACCACCGACCCATCTGGGCCCGGCTGCGGGTCGTCTGAGGCCGGACTGCAGCGCCTCGCCGCGCGATGAGGACGGCGGACCGACGTCTGCGGTAGACAGCAGCGTCGCTCACGAGGGGGATTGCAGGTGCACGAAGTACGAGGTGTCGTCGCCCGGGCGAAGGGAGAGCCGGTCCGGACCGAGACGATCCTGGTCCCCGATCCCGGTCCCGGTGAAGCACTGGTCCAGGTGCAGGCGTGCGGCGTCTGCCATACGGACCTGCACTACCGCGAAGGCGCGATCAACGACGACTTTCCGTTCCTGCTCGGCCACGAGGCGGCGGGGATCGTCGAGGCGGTCGGACCGGACGTCACGAGCGTCGCACCCGGCGACTTCGTGATCCTCAACTGGCGCGCGGTCTGCGGCGAGTGCCGGTCGTGCCGGCGAGGGAAGCCCTGGTACTGCTTCAGCACGCACAACGCGACCCGGAAGATGACGCTGCCCGACGGTACGGAGCTCTCGCCGGCGCTCGGCATCGGTGCATTCGCGGACAAGACGCTCGTCGCCGCGGGCCAGGCGACGAAGGTGGATCCCGAAGCGTCGCCGACCGCCGCCGGGCTGCTCGGCTGCGGCGTGATGGCCGGTCTCGGCGCGGCGATGCTCACCGGCAACGTGCAACGCGGCGACTCGGTTGCGGTCTTTGGTTGTGGTGGCGTCGGTGACGCCGCCATCGTGGGCGCGGTGCTCGCAGGTGCCGCGAAGGTGATCGCGGTCGACCTCGATCCCCGCAAGCTTGCGATCGCTTCGCAGTTCGGCGCGACGGACACGGTGAACGCGTCCGAGACCGATGCGGTGGAAGCGATCCGCGCGTTGACAGACGGCAACGGCGCGGATGTGTGCATCGAGGCCGTCGGCCGGCCCGAGGTGATGCAACAGGCGTTCTACGCGCGCGACCTCGCGGGGACGCTCGTACAGGTCGGCGTGCCCGATCCCAACATGAAGATCGAGCTGCCGATGATCGAGTTCTTCGGCCGCGGCGGCGCGCTGAAGCCGAGCTGGTACGGGGACTGCCTGCCGAGCCGGGACTTCCCGATGCTGATCGACCTCTACCGCCAGGGTCGACTGCCGCTCGACGACTTCGTCTCCGAGACGATCGCGCTCGACGCGGTCGAGGAGGCGTTCGAGAAGATGGAGCGCGGCGAGGTGCTGCGGTCCGTGGTCGTCCTCTGACCGGGAGCTCGGTTCGCGCTTGAGTCGGGCGGCCGGGTGCCGATACCCTGACCACGTTCGACGGTGATGGAGCTCACCGAAACCGCCCGTTCCGGGCTGATGGCCCCTACCTGCGCTTGCGTGAGGTAGGTCCGCGCCGGAATCGGGGCGATGCGGATTGACGCAGACGCACAGTCAGCCCCGATGCCGGAGGCGCTGGTGCGTGCGAAGAGGTTCGACCGGGCACGCGTCACCGCGTGGAGAGACCGGGCCTTCGAGGCGGCGCGGGGACTGATCCGTTTCGATACGCATGAACACGTGCGCCTGATCGTGCACCTCCTGAAGTGGATCGTGCTCGGAGCGCTGGTGGGGGTGCTGGCCGGTGGCGCCGGCGCCGCGTTCCTCGTCACGCTCGAGTGGGCGACCGACGTGCGGCTGGCCAACGGCTGGCTCATCGCGCTCCTGCCCATCGGCGGCCTGGCGGTCGGGCTCGCGTACCACTACGCAGGAGGCGAGTCCGCCGAGGGCAACAACCTGATCATCGACGAGATCCACAAGCCCCGGGGGTGGGTCCCGAAGCGAATGGCGCCGCTCGTGTTCGCCGGAACCGTCGTCACGCAGATCCTCGGAGGCTCGGCCGGCCGGGAAGGCACCGCCATCCAGATGTCCGGGAGCCTCACCGACGGCGCGTCCCGCATGCTGCGGCTCCATCCCGACGACCGGCGATTGATGCTGATCAGCGCGATCGCGGGCGGCTTCGGTGCGGTGTTCGGCGTGCCGCTCGCCGGCGCCGTGTTCGCACTCGAGGTCCAAGCCATTGGTCGGATGCGCTACGACGCGCTGGTGCCGTGCATCACGGCGTCCACCATCGGCGCGCTGGTGGTGCACGGTCTCGGCGTCAAGCACACGCCCGTTCCAGCGCTCGCGGTGACCACACTCGACATCGCGCTGCTCGGGAAGGTGGCGATCGCCGGGCTCGTGTTCGGATTGGTCAGCGTGCTCTTCTCGGAGCTCACCCACGGGCTGAAGCGCGTCTACAAGGCGCTGATCCCGTGGGTGCCCGCCCGTCCCTTCGTCGGGGGACTGGTCATCATCGCGATGACCTTGGCCGTCGGGAGCCAGACCTACAACGGCCTCTCGCTCGGACTGATCCACTCCGCGTTGTTCGGCGGAGATGTGAGCGGATGGGCCTGGCTCCTCAAGCTGCTCTTCACCGCCGTCACACTGGGGGCCCTGTTCCAAGGTGGTGAGGTCACGCCGTTGTTCGTGATCGGCGCAACCCTCGGCGCCGCGCTCGCCGGCGTCCTCGGGGTACCCGTGACGTTCCTCGCCGCGCTCGGGTTCGTCGCCGTGTTCGCAGGTGCGACGAACACCCCGTTGGCGTGCACGATCATGGGGGTGGAGCTCTTCGGCTCCGGTGCCGCCGTCTACTTCGCGGTCGCATGCGTCGTCAGCTACGTGTTCTCCTCGCACCGGGGGATCTACACCGCCCAGCGGATCGCGGTCGGCAAGGGCGGCGAGACCTTCGACGAGTCCACCCCGCTCCCCGGGTTGACCATGCGCCGATCTCCGTGGCCTCCGCGCCGTCGCGACGCGAGCTGACGTCGCATCGCACGCACCGTTGCCCTGCTCTACCTTTGCCGGGATGAGCGCAGCCCAGGCATCGCCCCAGCTCGTCGTCACGTCGGGAACGTTCTCGATCGACGGTGAGGACTTCGCGGTCGACAACAACATCTGGATCGTCGGCAACGACGAGGAGTGCCTGGTGGTCGACGCCGCGCACGAGGCGGCTCCGATCATCGAAGCGGTCGGTGGTCGGCGGGTGGTCGCGATCATGTGCACACATGGCCACAACGACCACATCAATGCCGCGGTCGACGTTGCCGATGCGGTGGGCGCACCGATCGCGTTGCATCCCGACGACCTGATGTTGTGGGACACCGTGCATCCCGACCGCGCACCCGACCTCCTCATCGAGGACGGTGCCCGCTTCGACGTGGGTGCGACGACGTTGGTCGCGCTGCACACGCCCGGTCACTCTCCCGGCGGCGTCAGCCTCTACGACGAGGACGGGCACGCGGTGTACGGCGGCGACACCCTGTTCAAGGGTGGCCCGGGTGCGACCGGCCGGTCCTTCTCCGACTTCCCCACGATCATCGAGTCGATCCGCACGCGGCTGCTCAGCTTGCCGGCGGACACCGTCGTGTACACGGGCCATGGCGACACGACGACGATCGGCGACGAGGCCCCCGACCTCGAAGCCTGGATCGCGCGCGGCCACTAGACGA
>JADGON010000351.1 GCA_017882945.1 Acidimicrobiia bacterium
ATCAGCTGGATCGTGGTGTTCTGGCGCTCGATCTCACGCCGTACGATCTCGGCGACCTCGGAATCAGCTGCTTCCAGCGCGTCGGCCATGCCCGCGCACACTACCCACTGGGTCGCTCCCACGTCCGTACTTCATGGCCGCTCCCGCCTCCCTTCCTAGGGCTCGACGGGCTCTTCTCCGGGGTCTGCGTCGGGGTCCGGAGTGGCGCCCTCGTCGGGCCGGACCCGGCGGTAGATGGTGGTTCCGAGGTGGAACAGCTCCTCGAAGTAGCGCTTCCCCTGGGCTGCGATGACGCCCAGGCTGATCAGCTGGATCGCGAGCACCGAGGTGATCCCGGTGAAGAGAAAGGCGTGGGGCGCCCGGGCGTAGGCGTTCTGGATCGCACCCGTGAGCCCGGAGTTGCCGAACTCGGACGGCTGGCCCCACACCTGGAACACGTGCCAGGTGCACCAGAAGAAGGAGTACGCCGCGACCGCCAGCAGGATGAGCCCGGGAAGCATGAAGAACAGGAACGGCCGGAAGAGAAACGACGAGAACACCGACGACACCGTCGAGCGCGAGACCCGGAAGTTGGTGGCCGCCCGACGCGTCCCGCCCGTGGTGTGGAACGACCAGTCGAGGTGCGCGGGGATCTCGATGATCCGCGCGTGCAGGATCTGCGCCTTGTAGATGATCTCGGTGTTGATCTCCGTGTCCATCGCGCGCAGGTCGAGGCTGCGCAGGAACCGACCGTCGTAGACGCGCACCATCCCGGTGACCGTGCTGAGGTCCCCTCCCGCCGCGCGCGACAGCAGCCAGTTGGCGGCCCGGCTGAGGATCCGGCGGGTGAACGGGATGTTCGTCGTCCGACCGCCCTTCGCGTACGGCGAGGCGATGACGATGCGGGCTCGCGAGTCCTGGATCGCGTAGAGCATCCGGCTCAGGTGATCCGGGTCGTAGCTGAGGTCGCAATCCATCACCGCGACGTAGTCGCCCCGGGTCGAGTTGAACGCGTATCTCAGCGCCTGTCCCAGCAGGAAGTTCACCCGGTGATGAAGGATGCGCACGTTCGGGTGCGTCGCCGCGAACTCGTCGGCGAGCGCGCCGGTGTCGTCGGTGCTGCCGTCGTTGACGACGACGATCTCCCACCGGTACAGATCCTCGAGCGACGCGAGCTGATCCGAGAGCCGAGTGAGCGTGTCCACCACGACCGCGGCTTCGTTGTATGCCGGAACGATGACCGAGACCAACGGGCGGACCTTGCGTCCGGTCACGACGCCTCTGCGAAGACCGGCGCGCGGACGGGGAGATCCCGCGCGGCAACGTCACGCGCGTGCTCGCCGACGGGGACGACGTCGAAGTGGCGCCGGAACAGCTCGAGGTACGAGCTGACGCGTGCGAGCTTCTCGTTCAGTGCGATCTGCATGCCGGGGAAGAATTCGAGCGCCTTGACGTCGTCGCCCGAGATCAGGTCCAGCGGATGCATCAGGATCGACGGCCCGACGCCGGTGGCCCGGCAGATGCGCAAGGCGGTGTCGAAGTACGCCCGCGCCGCGATCGGTGAGTACGCGCTCAGCATGAGGAGGTAGCTCACGTGGATGGGGACCTTGAACCCGGGCAGCGTGGTCACCGGCAGCTCGAGCAGCGTGCGGTCGTCCACCGCCCACCGGTACGGGCGAACGGCTCGGCGCCCGTCGGACCAGGTGCCGTACAGCAGCTCGCGCTCGGCGCGCTGCGCCGCCGTGAGCTGCGCGGTGCGGAAGTAGTAGGCGCGGGCGAGCGGACCGATGTAGGTCGGCAGCGTCGACGCGTCGTACGCGTACCCGCGCCGGACCAGGACCCGCAGCGTCGTTTCCGAGAGGCTGTAGCCGGGACCACGGAACCCGTCGGTCCGCACCCCGGTGGCGGATTCGATTGCGTCCTCGGCCCGCTCGAGCTCCTCGTCGAGCTGGGCCTCCGAGTAGCGGTGCAGCCAGGGCTCGTGGCGAAACGAGTGGTTGCCGATCTCGTGACCCGCCGCCGCGAGCGCCCCGAGCGCATCGCGGTTCTCGGCCAATGCGGCGTCCTGGCCCACGACGAAGAACGTGATCCGGAGCTGGTGCCGGGACAGCACCTCCAGGGCGCGGGGAACCAGGACGTCGAGATAGGACGGAAAGGACTCCCAGCCGTCGTCACCGTGGATCTTCATGTACGACCACTGGTTGTCGGCGTCGAGCGACAGGCTGGCGATCGGTTTGGGTCGCTCCGGCGTCCGCACTTCGTGCCCGCTCCCGCGCTCCGCTCCTGCCCGGCTTCTGCCGCGAAGCGTACTCACGCGCTTGCCTGCAACGCAGTGGCCGCCCGCTCGGCGAGCTCGACGGTCTCGTTGACGTTCAGCGTGCCGTTGACGATCTGCGCGGAGCTCACGAGGTGCAGGCCGGGGACGCTCGTGGCCATCGACGGCACCCGGCGCGAGTAGCCCAGCGTCGGGATCGGGAAGACGCGTCGAACCCGGGAGATCCTGACCCCGAGCACATCGCTGTGCTGCAGGCTCGGATGCACCCGTTGCAGGCCGGCGACGAAGCGAGCCTCGATCTCGTCGTCGGGGATGTCGAACAGCGGGTCGTCGGGCCCCACGTACTTGGGCAAGAAGACCAGCGCGTGACCACCGAGCTGCTGTGGATCGACGAGGGCGGTCATCTCGACCACTGCGGTGAACGGCAGGTCGTCCATGAGGTAGGTGAGGTAGTAGTCGCTCAACGAGGCGCGCAGCACCAGCGACGCGCAGACGATCCCCTGATACTCGATGCCCCGCAGCCGCGCGCGTTCGGCTTCGGTGAGGTCGGCGCACAACCGGTCTGCGGTCGGTGTGTCGCTGGTGACCACCACGTGATCGAACGCCTTCGCCTCCCCACCCGCGAGCCGGACGTCGAGCCCGCCCGAGGGGCTCCGCTCGACCCCCTCGACCGTGGACGAGCAGTGGATCTCCACGCCCAGGTCGTCGAGCACCGTGGCGAAGCGTTCGAGCACCCGCGCGTACCCGCCGGGGACGTAGCCGAACATCTCCTTCTTCAGCCCGCTGCGCCGGGCCGCGTACAGCCGTTGGATCGTCGCCCAGATGAACGCGGCATTCGCTTCGGGCCAGCTCTCGCCGAGCTTCGCCCGCAGGAGGGGCAACCAGAAGCGCCGGAACGTCGCGCGCCCGGACCAGCGGGTCAGCCAGGCCTCGACGGTCTCCTGCTCGAGCTGCTGCCAGTCCTTCACCCGCGACCCGTGCAGGATCGTCAGCGCGAGCCGCACCTTCGAGGTGAGCGGCAGACCCTCGAGCCGGAGGAACTCCACCGTGTTCGACACCGACGAAAGGTGGTCGGCCGCGTAGTAGCCGGTCTTGGTCTCGACCCACTGCATCTGCTCGTCGAGCCCGAGCCGGTCGAGCACGCGGCGCAGCGCGGAGTCCGACAGGAGGGTCACGTGGTAATGCCGATCCCAGGTGATGGGGCCGTCAGGCGTGTCGATCGACCAGGCGCTCGCGAGCCCACCGACCCGGTCCGCCCGCTCGAACACGGTCACGTGCTTGCCCTGGTCGCGCAGCCGCAACGCCAGCGTCAGGCCGAGCATCCCCCCGCCGACGACCGCCCAGCTCTCCCCCACCGGAGTCACGACGGAGGGTCGAGCTCGATGACCTCACCGGCTTGGATCGCGTATCGGAGCCCGCTGACCGGGCACACGACCTCGTCGCGATCGGGCGGACGGGCGCCGGAGAACCGGACGATCGGCTCCCCGACCCGGGAGATGACGGCGACCGACCGCGCCGGCTGACCGACGACGAGGTGGAACGGCGGCGCGGAACGGGTGACGACCGATCCCATCCCGACCAGCGCGAAGCGACCGATCGAGAGATCGCAGCCGATCACGCTGCCGGCCCCGATCGACGCACCCTCGCCCACGTGGGTGGGCAGGGTGCGGTCGTCGGGCTCCGACGGGCGCAGCGTCGCGAGATCAGATGAGGTCGCGCGCGGGTACCGGTCGTTGGTGAAGATCGTTCCCGCGCCGATCATCACACCGTTGTCGATGGTCACGCCGTTGCACACGTAGACGAACGCGTTGAGCTTGACCCGGTCGCCGATCTGCACTCCGTACGCGATGTGCGTGCGCTCGCCGACGATGCACTCGGCACCGATGCGCGTTCCCGGACCGCGCACGTGCACACCGGACCAGATCGCGGTACCCGCGCCGATCACGACGCCGTCTTCGATCTCCGCGGTGGGATGGATCCGCACTCCGGCGTGCGGAGGCGTCATGCCACTTGCTCACCTGCAGCAGATTCGCCACCCGGAAGCTCGCGCACCGAGATCCAGTCGCTGCGTTCCAATGATGCGTACGCCGCCTCGATGACCGCGACCGACGCGATGGCGTCGTCCGCCGTAACCGCGACCGGGGTGTCGTCCCGGATCGCGGTCACGAAGTTCTCGACCTGGGCACCCATGCACGCCTTCTTGTCGTACCCGTGGCCGAACTCGACCCACTCGGGGCTCGACGCCTGGCGGTAGCGCGCACCTTTCCAACCGACGCTGATCGTCCCCTCGGATCCGTAGAGGGTCAGGTAGCTGTCCGTCACCCGGTTCACGCTCCAGGAGAGGTCCACCGTGCCCAGGACGCCGTCGGGAGTGCGCAGGAGCACGCTGGCGGTGTCCTCGACCGCGAGGCGCTGGATCCGCTTGCCCTCGACCGCCATCACCTCGGCGATCGGGCCCAGGAAGTACCGGACGATGTCCACGGAGTGGGTGCCGTTGTCGATGAGCACACCGCCGCCCGAGATGGTCGGGTCGGAGTTCCAGCGGCGGGACATGTCCACACGCGACGCGAAGGCGTTCTCGAGCACGATCAGCTCGCCGAGGATCCCCGAGCCGACGATCCGGCGGGCCCGGATCACGTCATCGACGAATCGGAACTTCGCCGCCATCGTGAAGACGACTCCGGCCGCGTCGGCGGCGGCCACCATCGTCGATGCGCTGTCCACGTCGATCGCGAGCGGCTTCTCGCAGAGGACGTGGCGGCCGCGTTCGATCGCGTGCAGAACGATCTCGGGGTGGGTCGACGGCGGGGTGCAGACGAGCACCGCGTCGACGTCAGCGTCTTCGAGCAGCGCGCGGTGCGACGGGTACGCGGTTCCGCGCACTGCCTCCGCGATCGCACTCGCCGCGCGACCGCGCACATCGGCGACGGCGGTGATCCGCGCGCCTTCGAGCGCCTCGAACACCTCGACGTACGACTGGGCGATCCCACCCGCACCGATCAGCCCCACCCTGAGCTCGCTCATCGGTTCCCTCCATGGCCACCGGCTGCCGCGCGGATTGCGTCGCCGAGCATCTCGACGTGCCTCGCCTCGTACCGCTCGTTCCACGGAAGAACGAGGACGGCGTCGAGGAACGCGAACGTCCCGGGAAACCTATCCGGCGAGTAGTCCACCGCGTCGGACCTGGCGAGCGTGAACGGCCAGCGGCTCTGACCGAAGGTCCGCTGCTCGGTGAAGACGCGACAGGCGAAAGCCGGCTTCTGGATGTAGCGCGGCGCCGAGGCGATGCCACCCAGGCGCAGCTCGGCCGCCAGCGCGGCCGGACCGCCCGGGATCACGTCCGGATCGACGAGCAGCGCGTACTTCCACCACGTCGCGACATCGTCGTCGCGCACCAACGGCGGAGTGACACCGGACACACCGTCGAGCTCCTCGGTCAGGAGCG
>JADGON010000063.1 GCA_017882945.1 Acidimicrobiia bacterium
ACGAGCCCGCGACCCGGGCCAAGGCGATCGTCGAGGCGACGACGCACTACGCCGATCCCGAGATCGTGACCAAGGTGTCGCGTGGTCTGGGCCCGGCGATGAAGGGCCTGGGGACCTCCGATCTCGACGTGAAGCTCGCCGGACGCGGTTGGTAGACGATGATCGCGCGGCCCCCAGGTGCCGACCCTCGGCATGCCGCCGGAGGTCCTCGGCATGAAGGCCGGCGTCCTCGCGCTGCAGGGGTCGTTTCGCGAGCATCGTGAGGTGCTCGACGCGCTCGGCGTCGAGGTGATCGAGGTCCGCACCCCTCAGGCGCTGAGCGGGCTCGACGTGCTCTTCCTCCCCGGCGGGGAGTCGACCACGATCACGAAGCTGCTCCGGACCAGTGGCCTCGTCGAGCCGCTCCAGCGCGCGCTCGACGAAGGGCTGCCGGTGTTCGGGACCTGTGCCGGGCTCATCGTGCTGGCCGATGACCTGCGCGACCAGCACGGCGCCAACGCGCCGGCGGTGTTCGGAGTCCTCGGGTGCACGGTGCTGCGCAACGGCTACGGCACCCAGCTCGACTCCTTCGAGGCGGCGCTGCGGATCGACGGGATCGAGGGTACGTTCCCCGGTGTGTTCATCCGTGCCCCGTTGATCGAGTCCACCGGCCCCGGCGTCGAGGTTCTCGCGGCCCACGACGGTGCCCCGGTGCTCGTCCGCCAGGGTCGGGTGTGGGCCGCGACGTTCCATCCCGAGCTGTCCGGCGATCTCAGATTGCATCAGCGTTTTCTTCAGGAGGTTGCCGCATGAGCGCAGCGGCGCAAGCACGCGATTCCAGCCGAGTGGGCAACGGAGCGTGGCAGCGCGGAGGCGGGACCGCTCCGAGGCCGCCGCAGCAGGAGCGGTCGAGATGAGTGGGCATTCGAAATGGCATTCCATCAAGCATGCGAAGGGTGCAGCCGACGCCGCGAGAGGTAAGGCATTCGCCCGGCTCGCCCGACAGATCGAGGTCGCGGCGCGCCAGGGTGGTGGCGACATCGAGGGCAACCCCACGCTGCGCACGATGGTCCAGAAGGCACGCGACGCGTCGATGCCGAAGGACAACATCGAGCGGGCGATCAAGCGGGGCATCGGTGAGCTCGACGGCGTCACGTACGAGCAGGTGAACTACGAGGGCTACGCGCCGCACGGCGTCGCCGTCTACGTCGAGACCCTCACCGACAACCGGAATCGCACCGGCTCGGAAGTGAAGAACGCGTTCTCACGCAACGGCGGCTCGCTGGCCGAACCCGGCGCGGTGAGCTGGCAGTTCGCGCGCAAGGGCGTGATCATGCTCGACAAGAGCGCCGTGTCCGAAGACGACCTCATGCTCGCAGCGCTCGAAGCCGGAGCGGAGGACATCGAGGATCAGGGCGACACGTGGCAGGTCACGACGCCGCCGACGGACCTGCATGCCGTGCGCGACGCGCTGGAGAGCGGCGGGATCGCGTTCACCAGCACCGATCTCACGATGCTCCCGTCACAAACCGTCCCACTCACCGATCCGGCCGCGGCGAAGTCCGTGCTCCGGGTGATCGATGCGCTCGAGGAGCATGACGACGTGCAGAACGTCTACGCCAACTTCGACATCCCCGACGACGTGCTCGCGACGGTGGTCGCATGAGCGTCGATGTCGGAGACCAGGCTCCGGACTTCACCCTCCCCGGGGTCGCGGGGAACGAGCGGCGGGACTACACGCTGTCCGAGTACCGCGGCCGCAAGGTGGTGCTGGCGTTCTATCCCGGTGACTTCACCCCCGGCTGCACGAAGCAGATGTGCCAGTACCGCGACAGCTTCGAGGAGTTCCAGGGCGTGGAGGCCGTGCTGCTGGGCATCTCGCCCCAGGACGTCGACTCGCACGAGCGCTGGATCGAGAAGAAGGAGTTTCCGTTCCCGCTGCTCGCCGACACCGAGAAGACGGTCATCGACGCGTACGGAGTTCGTGGCTTCGGCCCGATCGCGGTGAAGCGCTCGACGTTCGTCATCGACGCGTCGGGAATCGTGCGTCACAAGCGGGTCGCATCGATCGGCATCACGTGGGACAAGCCGGGCGCACTCGCCAAGATCGTGGCCGGCATCTAGGCGCGATGTTGCAGATGGATGTCGACACCGCGCTCACGTTCCTGCGCGAGCACCACCGCGCGGTGCTCGCGACGCCGCGCGCCGACGGGCGGCCGCAGCTCTCACCGATCGTGGCCACCGTCAATGCCGAGGGCCTGATCGCGATCAGCAGTCGCGAGACTGCGGTGAAGGTGAAGAACCTCCGCCGCGATCCGCGCGCGAGCCTGTGCGTCTTCTCCGACGGCTTCTACGGCGAGTGGGTCCAGATCGAGGGGACGGCGACGATCCTCTCGCTGCCCGACGCGATGGAGCCGCTGGTGGAGTACTACCGGTCGCTTTCGGGCGAGCATCCCGACTGGGACGACTACCGCGCGGCGATGCAACGGGACCGCCGGGTGCTGATCCTCGTCGAGGCCGAGCGGGCCGGGCCGAACGTCAGCGGATAGCGCTATTCCCGCGATCGGCCGAAGGGGGCTATGCTGGCTGGCAACAACCGCACGGCCGAACTTCGACCACCGACCTTCGACTGCGTGGCTCAGGGCCCTTTTCGAGCCCTCTGACCTGCCCCCGTGCCCGCTGGATGACGGGAACGCACCGCCATCAGTCGTGCCGCACCCCCAGGAGCCGGCCCCGTACCAGTTTTGCAAGATTTGCGCGCCGTACCTCGTGTGCCGCGCCCCCAACCGCGCCAGGAACGGCACGGATATACAGCAACACTCACAAGGAGCACATCGTGACAACCGGCACCGTCAAGTGGTTCAACGCCGACAAGGGTTTCGGCTTCATCTCGCGTGAGGGCGGCGACGACGTCTTCGTTCACTTC
>JADGON010000352.1 GCA_017882945.1 Acidimicrobiia bacterium
GAGTGACATGACCGAGAGCTCCGTCGCCACGGCCGAGGCCCGCCGTCCACCGGCGCCCGCGCCGCTGGAGGTCGTGCGCCAGTTCGTGAACACCCTGGATGTCGAGACCGGCGAGGACGAGCTCGCGAGCGCGATCGGAGCCTGCGACTGGCTCGCCGATCACGATCTGCTCGACGCGACGGTCCGGCTGACGTCCGCCGATCAGCGCCGGGCGGTTGCGGTGCGCGAAGCACTGCGCGCGCTGCTGCTGGCGAACAATGGCGTCGCGCTCGAACCCGACGCGGTCGAGGTGCTGAACGCGGTCTCCGAACGCGCACCCCTCGAGGCCCACTTCGACCCCGCGGGGAGGGTGGGCGTCACGGGTCGCCGTGGAGGGCTCGACGGCGCGCTGGGCCAGCTGCTCGCGGTGGTGGTGCAAGCGGTGGCCGACGGAACCTGGACGCGCCTCAAGGCGTGCCGGGAGGACGAGTGCCAGTGGGCGTTCTACGACCGCTCCCGCAACCGCTCCGGGCAGTGGTGCGTGATGGCGGTCTGCGGCAACCGCAACAAAGCCCGTTCGTACCGCGAGCGCCGGCGCGACATCTGAGCATCGTGGAGGGGATCCCCCTCGGCCGGTCCGGCGGTCGGCCGGAGGGAGATCTTCACGAGGAAGATGCGCCCCACATGGTCAGGCGCATGAGGCGCAGGTAGCCCATCCGCTCGTAGACCGGCTGTCCCGGGTCGCTCGCGATGAGCACGGCCGGCTTGGTGGGATCGGCGAGCGTCGCGGCCCAGGTGAGCGCGGCACCGAAGCCGCGCCCTCGAGCCTCCTCGTGCGTCGCCACCCACTCGACGTCCACGCAGACTTCGTTGACGTGCGCGCCGGCGCACGCCACCGGGCGCCCGTCGAGGTATCCCACCCACACGCGCAGCCCGGATACTTCGAGCATGCGCGCATCGGCGAACACCTCGGTTCCGGTAGCGGGGTAGCCCTCGAGCGCGTGGGCGAAGTCGACCATTCCCGCCTCGTCGAGCGCCTCACGAACGACGAGTCCGGGTGGGAGCGGTGGCGCCTCGCCGCCGGCCCCGCGCAGCATGAAGGGCGGGTGACCGATGAGGAACATCGACCCGATGGCCGGGGTCGGCCACGCGGACAGGAGCATCCAGCTGACGCCGGTCCCCGCGGCGTAGAACCGATGCAGCCGGGCGACGAGCTGGGGGAGGTCGGCGTCGCGCACCGGACGACGCAGCACCGCGCCGTTCGCGAAGACGAAGTCCGCACCGATGTCGAGCGCGACCGCGTCGTCGTCCTCGTACACCCGGCCGCCCATCACGCGTCCCATCTCGGAGAGCATGTCTGCGAACCCGACGATGTACCCGCGCAGGAGCGAGTCTCGCTCCGGCGCGTCGCGGGTCCATCCGTCCTCGAGTGTTTCCACGAGCTCAGCCGGGTTGGTTGAGCTCGATGATGTTGCCGGTCGGATCCTTGAAGAACGCCTGCTTCCCGGCGCCGTCCACGGTGGGGCTCGCGGCGACCTCGAGCCCGCGGCCGGCCAGCTCCTCGAGCACGGCGTCGAGATCGTCCACCTCGAGCGCGAAGTGCTGGAACGTCTCGGGTGCGGTGCCCGGTTGCATGTGGAGCTGCTGCCCGCCCATCTGGAACCAGAGGCCGGGGAAGCCGAAGTCGGGCCGTTCCAGCTCCTCGAACCCGAGGGTCTCGCCGTAGAACGCCCGGGCGACGTCGATGTCGTCGAACATCAGGTTGACGTGGTGGATCCCGACCGGCTTCACAGCAACCTCCGGAGGAGCTTGGCCTTGATCCCCTGGTACGGGGGGTACGCGATGCTCGGATCGATGGACGTCGGCTTGGTCAGCACGCTCTTCCGGTGGCTGAACGTCTCGAAGCTCGCGCGGCCGTGGTACGCGCCCATCCCGCTGCCGCCGACACCGCCGAACGGGAGGCCCGGCACCGCGAGGTGGAAGACGGTCGAGTTCACGCAGACGCCACCGGCGGTCGTGCTCGCGACGACCCGTTCCGCGACATCGCGGTCCTCCGCGAACACGTAGAGGGCGAGTGGCTTCTCCCGGGCGTTGACGAACTGGATCGCCTCGTCGATGTCGTCCACCGTGATCAGGGGGAGGATCGGTCCGAAGATCTCCTCCTGCATGATCCGCGACGCCGGATCGGTTCCCCGTACCGCCGTGGGCGCGAAGTAGCGCTCGGCTTCGTCGCGCTCGCCGCCGTAGACGACTTCACCCGCGCCATCGTCGTCGAGCAGGTCGGCCAGCCGAGCGAAGTGGCGATCGTTGATGATGCGCCCGAAGTCGGCGCTCGTGCTCGGATCGCCGCCGTAGAACTGGCGGACGGCGTCACGCAGTCTCGCGGCCAGCGGACCCTCGACCCGGCGGTCGACCAGCACGTAGTCGGGGGCGACACAGGTCTGGCCCGCGTTGATGTACTTCCCCCACGCGATGCGGCGGGCGGCGACATCGAGGTTGGCGCTGCGATCCACGATCGTCGGGCTCTTGCCGCCGAGCTCGAGCGTGACCGGGGTGAGGTGCTTCGCCGCGGCCGTCATCACCACCCGGCCCACGGCACCGTTGCCCGTGTAGAAGATGTGGTCCCAGCGCTCGTCGAGCAGCGCGGTCGTCTCCGGGACGCCACCTTCGATGACGGCGACGGCTTCGGCGTCCAGGTACCGCGGGACGAGGCGGGCCAGCGCCTCCGAGCAGTGGTGCGAGAGCTCCGATGGCTTGAGCACCGCGGCGTTCCCGGCGGCGAGCGCGCCCACCAAGGGCGCGAGGATCAGCTGGATCGGGTAGTTCCAGGGACCGATGATGAGAACGACGCCGAGCGGATCGCGGTGGATGCGCGCGCGGCCCGGCTGCTGCTTCACCGGGACGTGCACCTTCTCCGGGCGCAGCCAGCCGTCGAGGTGCGAGAGGGTGTAGTCGATCTCCGCTCGCACCAGCGCGATCTCGGTGACGAACCCTTCGATCGCGGACTTGCCGAGGTCGCGCTGGAGCGCGGCGATCATCTCCGGCTCGCCCTCGGCGAGCAGGCGCCCGAGCGCCTTCAACTGCTCCTTGCGCCACTCGACCGGGCGGGTGCGACCGGCGTCGAAGGCCGAGCGGAGACGCTTCAGGACCTCCGCGGGGGAGTCCGCCGCGGAGGATCGGTCGGCGAGCGTCGGTTCGATGGTGTCGGTCATCTGCTCAGGCTACGACCGCGCCCTCGACGAGGTCGAGAAGGCCGCGCAGGTCCGCGATGACCGGCGTCCCCGTCTCGGCCGGCGCGTCGTGCGGGCAGGTGCCGTCGGGCCAGTGGCCCTCGCGGCGCAGGTAGACCGCGGGGATCCCCGCCGCGAGTGGGCCCTCCACGTCGGGACCCCAGGTGTCGCCGACGAAGAGCGCATCACCCGCGGCGACCCCCGCCTCGGCCAGGGCTCTCGCGTAGATGCGCGGGTGGGGCTTGCGGGCACCGACCCAGGCCGACGAGATGATGGCGTCGAAGCGGCCGCTCAGACCGGACTCGTCGACCGCTTCGGACAGGTCCCAGTCCCAGTTCGAGCAGATGACGAGACCGAACCCCAGGTCCCGCAGCGCGCGCAGCACCTGAGCGGCCTCGTCGTACGCCTCGATCGTGCGGGTCGCGCTCCCCGCGCGCAGCTTCTCGAGGATGACCTCGTACTCGCCCGGGTGGACGTCGGTCTCGGCGAGCATGCCGAGCGTCCGCTCCCGTTGCCAGGCGACGTAGGTGTCGCGGCTCTGCGAATGCTCGTCGTGCTCCATCCCGTCGATGCCGTCGTTGTACCAGCGCTCGTACGCGTCCGGGTTCAGCTCGTAGCCGTGCTCCGCGAGCACCTCGTCGAACGACACCCAGCGCGTCGCTCGCGCCACGGTTCCGTAGAAGTCGAGCAGCACTGCTCTCGTCGGGCTCATGCGTACCCATCCATGGATCGGCAGCGTAGGGGGCTACGTTCGCGACGTGCGACGCGTGGGGGCAGGGATCCTGGTGGCGGGTCTGTTCGTGCTCGGCGTCGCGGGGTGCTCGGATGGCAGCTCGCCCGGCGCGGCGTCGCAACCGACGAGCGCGTCGACGACCGCAGCGAAGGCGTCGATGCGCCTGACGAGTCCCGAGTTCACGGACGGCGGCACGATCCCGACCGTCTTCACCTGCGCGGGAGCAGGGAGCTCACCCGAGCTGGACTGGAGCGCGCCGCCCGCGGGCACGAAGGAGCTCGCGCTGTTGGTCTTCGATCCCGACGCGGGCAATGACGGGTTCGTGCACTACCTCGTCTGGGGCGTCGCCCCGA
>JADGON010000064.1 GCA_017882945.1 Acidimicrobiia bacterium
CGACCGGCTCTGGTACGGTCGCTGCTTCCTCCCCCCGCACTTCCTCCGTGTGCCCTTACGCGCCCGGAGGTCGCGATGTTCGAGCCACCGGTTCCGCCGCGTCCGGAACCACGACGAACGCTGCCGTCCGCGCTCCCGCTGGAGCGGCTGCGAGAACACTGGGAGGACCCTCGCGTCCGAGTGGGCGCGCTGCTGCTCGCGGCGCTGGTTGCGGGGTTCTTCTGGTACCAGCTCGGAGTCCGCGGGAGCACGGCCGCGGCACCGCCACCGCGCACGACGACATCATCCGGAGC
Source organism: Acidimicrobiia bacterium (assembly GCA_017882945.1). Classification (GTDB taxonomy): domain Bacteria; phylum Actinomycetota; class Acidimicrobiia; order IMCC26256; family JAENVU01; genus Chersky-806. The sequence goes on from JADGON010000064.1 coordinate 294, forward strand.
TCGGAGCCAGGTGGTGGCGGGCACTGCGTCGTCATCGCGCCCAACCGGGCGCGTCGTTGTGCAGGTCGCCGGCGCGGTCGCGCATCCCGGGGTCGTGCGCGTCGCCGCGGACGCGCGTGTCGTGGACGCGGTGCAAGCAGCCGGCGGCGGTCTTCCCGGCGCGGACCTGGACCGCCTGAACCTGGCCGCCAAAGTGGTCGACGGTCAGCGGATCGCCGTCGCTCGCATCGGTGAGCCGGCTCCGGCGGAATCGGGGACCGGCGGAACGGCCGATGCGGCAACCGGCGACGGCACCGCGTCAGGCCCGATCAACATCAACCGCGCGACCGCGACCCAGCTCGAGGAGCTCCCGGGCATCGGGCCGAGCCTTGCTGCGGCGATCATCAAGGAGCGCGAGAAGCGGGGCGGGTTCAAGGCGGTCGGCGAGCTCCAGGACGTCCGGGGCATCGGTGAGCTGCGCTTCGCGGACATCAAGGACCTCGTCTCGGTATGAGAGATCTCGGCCCGATCGGCGCGCTCGCGGCCGTCGTCACGGGCATCTTCGCGGGTGAGGCACTCGGCCCCGGTCCGGCAACCGTCGCGCTCGTCGCGGCGCTGGCGCTGCTCGCCGTCGCTCTGCTCGCCCGCGGTCACCGCGGATTCGCGATCGCCCTCATCGGGTGCGCATTGCTCGGCAGCGCGGTCACGCAACGGGCATTGCACGGCATCGCGGTGTCGCCACTCGAGCGCTCCATCGAGCGCCGCGCTCCGGTACAGGTCGACGGCGCGCTCGCGGACGATCCGTCGGGGCCGCGCTTCGTCGCGCGGGTCCTCGCCCGGGTGAGCCGCGTCGACGGCGCGGACGCGGGCGGCCGGACGGTGTTGCTCGTCGGTGGGGGAGATGTGGCCAACCGGCTCCGCGTCCTCGACGCCGGCGATCGCGTCCGTGTGAAGGGAACGCTCGAGCCGCTGACCGGCTACGAAGCCCGCTACCGCTGGAACCACGCCGTGGCGCGCGTGCAGGTCTCCGAGCTCGTGGCGTTCCGTTCGCCGAGCTCGCCACTCGACCGGATCGCCAACCGCGCCCGGGCCGCGGTCCTCCGGGGTGCGGAAGGGCTGCCCGCGACCGAGCGGGCGCTGCTGGCCGGCTTTCTGCTCGGCGACACTCGCGCGATCCCCGACGATCTCGTCGGTGCCTTCCGCGATTCCGGGCTCAGCCACCTGCTCGCGGTCAGCGGAGCGAACGTCGCGTTCGTCCTTGCGGTCGCCATGCCCGTGCTCAAGCGGCTGCGGCTGGGGACCCGGCTCGTCGGGGGCCTGGTGATCCTCGTGGTGTTCGGGACCATGACCCGCTGGGAACCGTCGGTGCTCCGCGCGTCGGTGATGGCCGGGCTCGCGATGGCCTCGATGTTCCTCGGCCGTCCGGTCCCGGCGAGCCGCATCCTTGTCCTCGCCGCGCTGGCGCTCCTCGTCGCCGACCCGTTCCTGATCCACTCCGTCGGCTTCCTCCTCTCGTGCGGTGCGTCGGCAGGCATCCTCTGGCTCGGACCCGCGCTCAGTGCCCGGATCCCCGGTCCCGCGGTGATCGGTGATGCACTCGGCGTCACGGCCGCGGCCCAGATCGGGGTGCTGCCGGTGCTGCTGCCGGTGTTCGGCACCGTCCCCCTCGTCGCACTCCCGGCGAACCTCCTCGCGGCCCCGATCGTCGGTCCCCTCACGGTGTGGGGTCTCATCGCGGGAGTCGCCGGCGGACTCGTCGGGCCCGGCATCGCGCACTGGCTCCAGCTCCCGACCTTCGCGCTGCTGCGTTGGGTCGAGACGGTGGCCCGGACCGCGGCTTCGGCGCCGCTGGCGATGGACGGCCGCGGCCTGTGTGGCCTCCTCGCAGTCGTCTGTCTGGCCGCAGCGCTCCTCGGAGTCCGCCGGGGCCGCGACGGTAGGCTCGACCGCGATGCCGCGCTTCCGCCTCGGTGATGTCGTTGCCGACCTCACTTCGCGCACCTTGGTGATGGGCATCCTGAACCGCACACCGGACTCCTTCTACGACGCGGGCGAGACGTTTGCGCTGGACGCGCTCGTCAAGCGCGCCGGGGTTCTCGTGGAGCAGGGGGCTGACATCCTCGACATCGGTGGAGTCAAGGCCGGCCCGGGCCCCGAGGTGGGTGAGGCCGAAGAGCTCGACCGGGTGATCCCGTCCATCGAAGCCGTCCACGCGCGCTTCGATGTCCCCATCTCGTGCGACACCTGGCGCGCCTCGGTGCTCGACGCGGCCTGCGCCGCGGGTGCAGTGGTGGGGAACGACATCAGCGGGTTCGCTGACCCCGACTACCTCCCGATCGCCGCGAAGCATCAGGCATCGGTCGTCGCCACCCACATCCGGCTTGCTCCACGAGTGCCCGATCCCGAGCCGAGCTACGACGACCTCGTCGGGGACGTCCGCGCCTTTCTCCTGGAGCGGGCGCACCGGGCCGAAGCGGCCGGGCTCGCGGTCGAGCAGATCGCGATCGACGCGGGTCTCGACCTGGGGAAGACCCCGGCGATGAGCGCGGTGCTGCTCCGGGAGACCGACGCGCTGACCGACCTCGAGTACACGGTGCTGCTCTCTGCCAGCAACAAGCGGTTCCTCGGTGAGATGCTCGACCTCGACATCGGTGACCGTCGTGAGGTCTCGCTCGCCGCGGTTGCGTACGGAGTCGGGCACGGATGCCGGATCGTCCGGGTCCATGACGTGCAAGGTTCCGTGCACGTGTGTCGCGTGATGCAAGCCATCCTCGAGCAGCACCAGGTGGTCGTGCCGTGACCGCGCTCTTTCTCGTGAAGGCGGGTGACCCGGTGCTGCGGTCACGCGCCGCGCAGGCACTGGTCGACGAGCTCCTCGACGGTGAGGACCGCACGCTGGTCGTCGAGGAGTTCGTCATCCCCGGCAAAGTGCGCGCGGGGGCTGAAGAGTCGTCGGCGCCCGCACCCGCGGACGACGCCGCGCGACCCCCGGTCGTGGCGGCGATCCTGAACGCGGCCCAGAGCCCACCGTTCATGACGAGCAAGCGCATCGTGGTGATACGGGACTACGAGCAGCTCAGCGCGGACGAGGCTGCACCGATTGCCGCCGTGCTCGCCGACGCGCTCGAGACCACGGCCTTCGTCCTCGTCGGAGGGGGCGGGCGCGCGCCGAAGAGCCTCGTCGATGCGCTCAAGGAGGCCAAGGTCGTCGGGCCGGATTCGGAGAAGACGATCGACGTCCTCGCGGCGGAGCTCGAGCGGGCCGACCTGACCCTCGGTGGCGACGCGGGGCGCGTCGCGGCCGAGCGTCTCGGCGATGACGCCGGGCGCGCCGCGGGGCTGGTCGAGGTGCTCGGTGCCGCGTTCGGTCCGGGAGCAACACTCACGGCGGCGGACATCGAGCCCTACCTGGGTGAGGCGGGGTCAGTCCCCGTCTTCCAGCTGACCAACGCGATCGAGGAGGGCAAGGTTGCGGGCGCGCTCTCGATCGTCGACCGCCTGCTCAACGTCACCAGCGCCCGGTCGCCCAAGCCGATGCACCCATTGCAGGTGCTCGGGTTGCTGGCGTCCCGGTACCGCAAGCTCCTGCGCCTCGACGATCCGAGCATCCGCACCACCGAGGATGCGCACGCGGCGCTCGGCGGCAAGGGCAGCACCTTCCCGGCCAAGAAGGCGCTCGAGGCAACCCGGGCGCTCGGTACCGACGGGTTGCGGCGCGCGATCGACTCGTTGCACCAGGCCGATCTCGACCTCAAGGGCGCGAGCGCGATGCCGGAGAACACCGTGCTCGAAGTGCTCGTGGCCCGTCTGGCGGCGCTGCACTCCCGCAGTCGCGGTCGGACGGGCGCCCGCCGCTAGCGCCGACCCCTCGAGGAGCGGTCTACGAGTCGGCTTGGGTCGAGCTCGCGGCCTTCATCAGCCGAGAGGTGCGCCGGGCGGCCTGGTTCTTGTGGATGATCCCCTTCGAACCGGCCTTGCCCAGGCGCTTCTGCGCGAGCACCAGCCGCTCGGCGGCATCTTCGGCGCCCGTCTCGGCGGCCGTCGTGGCGCCCTTGATCCGGGTCTTGAGCTCCGAGCGAACACCGACGTTGCGGACCCGCCGCTTCTCGTTCTGGATGTTGCGCTTCTTCTGACTCTTGATGTTCGCCATCGGGTGTCGCGACCTCGCAGTGCGTCTCGGGAACCCGGAAAGGCTATCAGCACGCCTGCTTCCGGGTCTGTTCGCTGTTCATGGGGCCGCGCGAGGGACAATGGCCGCCGTCATGATCCCTCTCGACCGCCTTCGTTGCCTCAGCATCATCGCCCACATCGATCACGGGAAGAGCACGCTCGCGGACCGGATCCTCGAGATCACGGGAGCCGTGGAGATGCGCGACATGCGCGCCCAGTACCTGGACTCGATGGACATCGAGCGCGAACGGGGCATCACGATCAAGGCCCAGAACGTCCGGCTGAACTGGAAGGACCACGTCATCAGCCTGATCGACACCCCCGGGCACGTGGACTTCGGCTACGAGGTCTCCCGCAGCCTGGCCGCGTGTGAAGGCGTGATCCTGCTCGTCGATGCGAGCCAGGGCATCGAGGCCCAGACGCTGGCCAACTGCTACCTGGCGATGGAGAACGATCTGGCGATCGTCGCCGCGGTGAACAAGATCGACCTCCCGGCCGCCGACCCGGACCGGGTCTCCGAGGAGATCGAGCGGGTGCTCGGCATCGCGGCCGAGGACGTCCTGCGCATCTCCGCGAAGTCCGGTGACGGCGTTCCCGAGCTGCTCGACGCGGTTCTCGAGCAGATCCCCGCGCCCAAGGGCGACGCCGACGCGCCACTCCAAGCGTTGATCTTCGACTCGTACTACGACCCCTACCGCGGAGTCGTGAGCGCGCTGCGGGTCTTTGACGGCACGCTGAGCTCGGGCGCGCGGCTCCGATTCCTGCAGGCGAACTCGGTGTACGACGCGGAGGAGATCGGCGTCCGGCTTCCGGTACCGACTCCGGTGGCGACGCTCGGTCCCGGGGAGGTCGGCTACCTGATCGCGGGGATCAAGGACGTCGGCGAGGCCCGCGTCGGTGAGACGGTCACGACCAACGCGCGGCCGGGCGAGGTGCTCACCGGCTACCGCCACCCGAAGCCGATGGTGTTCTGCGGTCTCTATCCCGTCGAGGGTGACGAGTACGCGGACCTGCGCGAGGCGTTGGAGAAGCTGCGGCTCAACGACTCCTCGTTCACCTACGAGCCCGAGACCTCCGGCGCGCTGGGCTTCGGCTTCCGGTGCGGCTTCCTCGGCCTGCTCCACATGGAGATCGTCCGCGAGCGCCTCGAGCGTGAGTACGACCTCGCGTTGGTCGCGACAGCCCCGAACGTCGAGTACCTCGCGCACACCACTTCCGGCGCGGTGGAGGTCGTGGACAACCCGTCGTCGCTCCCGCCCCTCAATGATGTCGTGTCCATCGAAGAGCCGTACGTCACCATCACGATCCTCACGCCCACCGAGTACGTAGGGACGTTGATGGAGCTGTGCCAGGGACGACGGGGGGAGATGCAGAAGATGGACTACCTCTCCGAGGAGCGCGTCGAGCTCGTCTACATCGTGCCGCTCGGCGAGATCGTCATGGACTTCTTCGACCAGATGAAGTCGCGCACCAAGGGCTACGCCAGCCTGGACTACGAGCGCGCCGGCTACCGCGAGTCGAAGCTGGTGAAGGTCGACATCCTGTTGAACAACGTGCCCGTCGACGCGTTCTCTTCGATCGTGCACCGGGACAAGGCCTACGAGTACGGGAAGCGCATGGTCGAGAAGCTGCGCGAGCTCATCCCGCGCCAGCTCTTCGACGTGCCGATCCAGGCCGCGATCGGGGGCCGGGTCATCGCCCGCGAGACGGTGAAGGCGAAGCGCAAGGACGTGATCGCGAAGTGCTATGGCGGTGACGTCAGCCGGAAGCGCAAGCTGCTCGACCGGCAGAAGGAAGGCAAGAAGAAGATGAAGCAGATCGGCCGGGTCGAGGTGCCCCAGGAAGCGTTCGTCGCGGCCCTCAAGCTCAGCGACTAGAGCGGGTCATCGCGCGATCGCCACGATCTCGGGGTCGTGGCTGAGCTGGACGCGTTCGATCGCCGGCGACACTTCGAGCGGCACGCGATCGAGCCGACGCCCTAGGCGTCGCGGGGAAGGCCGAGGATGCGCTCGGCGAGGATGTTGCGCTGCACCTCACTGGTCCCGCCGCCGATCGTCAGGGCGCGGCTGAAGAGGTAGCCCTTCGCCCAGGTCGGGGTGTCGGCACCGAACGGGCCCCGGTCGAGCAGCATGCCGTCGCTGCCCGCGAGCTCGACGGCCGTCGCCATGACGTGTTGACCGTGCTCGTCGGCGAGCGCCTTGCGGACCGAGGCCTCCGGTCCCGGCTCGAGTCCCTGGACCTTCGCCGACACGGTGCGGAGGCGGATCAGCCGCAGCACCTCGGACTCGATGTAGAGCGCGGCGAGACGCTGGCGGAGCAGCGGATCGGTGACCACGCCGTGCTCGCGCACGAGGTCGAGCAGGTCGTGAGCGGTCGGTCCGAGACCCCAGAGCGCACCTTCGCCGGAGAGCGACACTCGCTCGTTGCCGAGCGTGACCTTCGCGAGTCGCCACCCGTCGTTCTCGGTGCCGATCAGGTTCGTGGCCGGGATGCGCACGTCTTCGAAGAAGACCTCGTTGAACGTCGCTTCGTGGTCCATCTGCTTGATGGGTCGGATCGTGATCCCCGGCGACTGCATGTCGAGCACGAAGTACGTGATGCCGCGATGCGGCTCCGCGTTCGGATCGGTGCGCGCGAGCAGGATCCCGTAGCGAGC
>JADGON010000065.1 GCA_017882945.1 Acidimicrobiia bacterium
AGAGCACCGTCGTCGGCGCCGGTGCCGTCGTCACCCGCGACCTTCCCGCGAACGTCGTCGTCGCCGGCAACCCCGCCCGCGTCCTCCGCTCCATCCACCCCTGACGTGGGCGACGCAGGCCGAAGACGGGGTGGGGGGGCTAGCGGCCGGTGTCGCCGTCGACGAGTCGCGATGGCCGCACGTCCGGCACGGTCAGCCCGCCTTCTTCTTGGCCCGGCTGGGGGCGACGCGCTTGGGCTCGCCGACGGCCTTGGGGAAGTTCGGCGGCCAGGCTTCGTCGCCGAGACCGTCGCGCTCGTCGCGTGCCGCGAGGTCCAGGAGCGGTTGGAGCGAGAACGCGACGTCGTCGATCGCGGCCGAAGGGTCTCCAACCGCAGCGAAGCGCGCCGGCACCGTGGCGATCGTGAGGTCTCCGGGATCGGCTTCCATGATCTCGTCCCACGTGAGCGGGCAGCTCACCCGCCCCTCGGCGTTCGCGCGCACCGAGTATGCGGACGCGACCGTGCGGTCGCGCGCGTTCTGGTTGTAGTCGATGAAGACGGTGTCGCCGCGCTCCTCCTTCCACCACTTGGAGGTGGCCCGGCCGGGCATGCGCCGCTCGACTTCACGCGCCAATGCCAACGCCGCGCGCCGCATCTCGAGGAAGTCCCACCGAGGCTCGACCCGCACGTTGACGTGGATGCCGCGTGAGCCCGAGGTCTTCGGGTACCCGACCAGCTCGTGCTCCTCGAGGACCTCGCGGATCGTGGCCGCGACGGCTTGGACCTCGGAGTAGGCGACCCCCGGTTGGGGGTCGAGGTCCACCCTGAGCTCGTCGGGATGGTCCACGTCGGCGCGGCGAACCGCCCACGGGTTCAGGTCGATGCAGCCCAGGTTCGCGGCCCACACCACATGGGCGACGTCGACCGGGCAGAGCTCGTCGGCGTGCCGGCCGCTCGGGAACGTCACCCGGACGGTCTCGATCCATTCGGGGCGGTGCGGGGGTACCCGCTTCTGGAAGAACGGCTCTTCGGTCGCCCCGTTCGGGTACCGCTTGAGGACCGTCGGCCGCTCCCGGACCCCCCGCAGTGCTCCCTCGCCGACGGCGACGAAGTACTGAGCGAGGTCGAGCTTGGTCTCACCCCGCGCCGGGAAGAACACCTTGTCAGGGTTCGTCACCTTCACCGTGTGCCCGGAGACGTCGAGCTCGACGAACGGGGATGCGGCCATGCCGTGACGGTAGCGATTGCGAGCGTCACGCCATGGGAAATCGAGGTGACGTCTGGTATTCTCCTCGGGTTCTCGTACGGATGTATCGGCCCCTCGTGGGCCAGGCCAGCGTGGGCCTTGTGCCCACGCTGTTTATTGACTTCACGAGGCGCACAAGGAGGAGGTGAGCGTGGTGCCTGACCGGCTGGAGACCATCCGAGACGTGGTGGAGCCGGTGGCGACGGCGCTCGGCCTCCAGGTCTACGACCTCGTCCAGGCCGGACCGGCGGTCCGGCTCATCCTGGACCGCCCCGGTGGAGTGGACGTCGACACCCTCGAGGAAGCGAGCCGCCGCGTGGCGCCGCTGCTCGAGGACATGGACGACCTGTCGGGCCCGTACACCCTCGAGGTCAGCAGCCCCGGCGTCGAGCGCACCCTCCGTACGCCCGAGCACTTCACCGGAGCGATCGACTGCATCGTCTCGGTCAAGGCCCGGGGCGAGGACGGCGTGATGGAACGAGTGCGCGGGGTGCTCATCGCGGCCGACCCCACCAAGATCACCATCCGTCTCGAAGACGGCGAGCGGGAGATCGCGTTCGATGCGATCGATCAGGCTCGCACCGTCTTCGACTGGTCTCCTGCGCCGAAGCCGGGCAAAGGCTCCAAGCCCGGCCGCGCCAAGAAGGAAGCGGTCGCATGAACAGCGAAATGATGGAAGCGCTCTACACGATCGAGCGTGAGAAGGGGATCTCCGTCGAGATCATGCTCGAGGCGCTCGCCAACGCGTTGGTGACCGCGTACAAGCGGATGCCCGACGCCGCCGACGAGGCGCTCGTCGAGATCGACATCGAGACCGGTGACATCCACGTCATCGCCCAGGAGCTCGACGAAGAGGGCCAGGTCGTCAAGGAGTGGGACGACACGCCGAACGACTTCGGGCGCATCGCCGCCCAGACCGCGAAGCAGGTGATCCTCCAGCGCATCCGTGAGGCGGAGCGCGAGATGAAGTACGAGGAGTACGCGGGCCGCGAGGGCGACATCGTCACCGGCATCATCCAGCAGACGGACCAGCGCTACACGCTCCTGGACCTGGGCAAGGTCGAGGCGCTCCTGCCCCAGGCCGAGCAGGTCCAGAACGAGCGCTACGAGCACGGCAGCCGGCTGAAGGCCTACATCGTGGAGGTCCGCAAGACCGCGAAGGGCCCGCAGATCGTGGTCAGCCGCACGCACCCCGGTCTGGTGAAGCGTCTGTTCGAGCTCGAGGTCCCCGAGCTGCTCGACGGCGTCGTCGAGCTCAAGGCCGTCGCTCGCGAGCCGGGTCACCGCACCAAGATCGCGGTCGCGTCCAACGACCAGAACGTGGACCCGGTCGGCGCGTGCGTCGGCGCCCGCGGGTCGCGCGTGCGCATGGTGGTCAACGAGGTCCGCGGCGAGAAGGTCGACATCGTTCCGTACACGAACGACCCGGCCGAGTTCGTGATGAAGGCGCTCGCGCCGGCCCGCGTGCGTGAAGTCCGCATCCACCCCGACACGGGCATCGCCGAGGTGATCGTCCCGGACTTCCAGCTCTCGCTCGCGATCGGCAAGGAAGGTCAGAACGCGCGCCTCGCCGCGCGTCTCACCGGCTGGCGCGTCGACATCAAGAGTGAGAGCCAGCTCGCAGAGGAAGAGTCCGGCGGCGGGGTCGAGTACGCCGAGGGTGAATGGGTCGAGAACCCGTCAGGTGAGCTGGTCTGGCAGCCGGCCGAGGGTGGCGAGACGATCTCCGCGGCCGAAGCCGGCTACGCGTCGCCCGATCTTGGCGCCGCCGTGGGCGACAAGCCCGCGGACGGCGAGGCCAAGGCGCCGATGGACCCGACCAGCCTGGGCGACAAGCCCACACCACCCGTCCCGCCCGCGCCGCCCGCGGCTGCGGTCGAGCCGCCGGCAGACGTCGCGCCGGTCGAGGTCGCCACCGAAGCGAAGACCGAGGAGAAAGAGGGGACCGTCAGTTAGCGGACAACCCGAGCGCAGCTGCGTCGGGTGCGGCCGGAAGGCGGCGCCCTCTGCGCTCGATCGGATCGCCCGGCGACCGGACGGAAGTCTGGGCGTCGGCCGGCGGGAGCCGGGTCGCGGAGCCTGGGTGTGTGCAGGCTCGACGGCGTGCTTCGACCAGGCGGTCCGGCGCAAGGCGCTGGACCGGGCGCTTCGCATCCCCGTAACGAACACCGAAATCGAGAGACTCCGTGCGAGACTGTATGGAGCCGCCCCGCAAGGGACGCAGGATCGGCCCCGCACCGGGGTCGAAGAGCAATAAGGGACGGATCTGGCTTTGGCCACCAAGAAGATCAGGGTCTACGAGCTCGCCCGAGAGCTCGGCGTCGACAACCAGGTAGTCCTGGATCTCGCCGAAGAGCTCAAGATCGGGGTGAAGA
>JADGON010000353.1 GCA_017882945.1 Acidimicrobiia bacterium
GTCGGCCGATCGATAGATCTCCCGCAGCGGAGCGTCGATCACGGTTCCCAGCGACGTGGTGCTGAGGTCCCAGGCCCCGGCGCGGTCACCCTGCCAGGCACCGGTGTCGGCCAGCAGCTCGCGCGCCGTCGTGGCCACGAACTGTGCGAGCGCCGGGTGCTCGCTGAGTCGGGCGCGTGGGTCGCCCGAGAGCTCGGTGTCCAGGAGCCACGGGGTCCGTGGGTCGAAGGCCGTCAGGTCGACCGCCACGATGTCGCGTCCGTCGAGGACGAGGCGAGCGGTCCCGGGAACGGATCCTGCGTCGACCAGGTGGGTGGGCAGCAGGCTCCAGGACGAGAGCAGAACGGAGGCGTCACGCACGGTCCGGTGCCTCAGCTGCGCTGCCACCACATCGAGCCAGCGGCCAGAGCGGTCGTCCGGGCCGGCGGCGAGCAGCTCCCAGAGAGCGATCAGCTCAGGCTGGAGACCGGTGATGGCCAGCAGCTGCGGGGCATACCCGCCGGCCCGGGAGAGATCGAGGACAGTCGGCCAACGGTCGTCGTCCGGGATCGCCCGAGGTGCGCGCGCGACCAGACCGAGCCCGTCGGACGCTGCCGCATCGAGTACGACGGTCGGCGGCTGCAGCAGCAGGACGCCGGGTTGCAGCACGAGCACCGTCGGGTCGCCGTCGCCGTCGCCGGCGGCTCGAGCGAGGGCGGCGCGGACCGCAGCCGGGTAGAGCGCGCGCGCCAGGGCGCGCGGTTCGTGGCGGGCGGCCGCCCGGTGCAGCTCGTCGATACCGAGGCCGAGGTCGGCCGGGGAGAGCACCTCCTCGGAACGGACCGACTCGTAGCCGCCGTCGACGTCGAGGACGAGCGCGCGCGCGGATGGGCACCCGGAGACGGCGTGGCGCACGCTGGCGCGGGTCAGGGCAGCGGTCTCACGCGTGCTCACGATCGCGATGTGCACGGACTCACCTTCGCATGACCTCCAGCTGGGACCGGACACGAGCCTACCGAGCGAGGCTGCCGGTGACCTCGTGGGCCGCGAGTTCGGTGCGATCCGGCCTGCGTCGCGTCGAGTATGCTCGGTCCGCGCCCTGCGGATTGGTATGCGCGCGTCATCCGCCTCGGCCCCGTTGTCGTTCGTCGACCGGGTCTGTTGTGGGCGGTCAAGGCGCGCCTCGGACGAGATGAGTTGTGGTGAAGGCAGGTGAAGGGACGTCGCAGGCCGACGTCGCCGACGTCGCCTCCCCGAGCAAGGGCTGGGCGTTTGCCCGCACCTGGCGCCCTCTCGTCACCCGCCTGCTCGAGCCGCTTTCCGCGATGGCACTCTCGAGTGTCATGTTCGTGGTCGGTTTCGGCGGTGGCATCGGTCGGTTGTCCCAGCCGTTGGGCGGCGGAGATGTGCTCGCCGCATACGGCGTGGGCAACATGTGGGCGTCGGGTGCACCATTCGGGAATACTGCCCTCGGCTATCCGTTCGGAACCGAGCTTCGGTACTTCCCGACAGCAGATGTTCTTCAGAATGCCTTCTCAGGCTTGTTCGTCGCGCTGACCGGGAATACCTTCTTCGGAACGAATCTGCTCTTCGCCGTCTCCTTCCCGATCACGACCCTCGCGGCGCTCTGGGTACTGAGGATCACTGGCCTCCGCGGGCCGATGGCGGTCTTCGCGGCCTTGGCCTTCACCGCGATCCCGTTCCACTGGATGCGGGCCGAGCACCTGTACCTGGCCACGATGTACTCGGCCGTTCTGGGTATCGGCCTAGCGCTGCTGGTGGGAACCGGAGAGGTTGCCCGGCGGCTAACCTCCAGGGGTCGTCTGCGGACCTGCCTGCCACTCCTGGGGATCGTCGTCGTCATCGCTCTGAGCGGCATCTACTACGCGTGCTTCACCATCCTGCTCTGCGCAGTCGCAGTCGTGTTCCGGGTCGCACGTGGCTCGAGCTGGCGGCACATCGTGGCGAGCGCGGCTCCGATGCTCGGGGTCAGCCTCTTCCTGGCCCTCGCTCTCGCTCCGGCGATCCTCTTCGTGCACAGCCACCCGGCCCTGAAGCCTGTCGCGGGGCGCCTGGTCGTCGAGTCGGTGGTCTACTCGGGCAACCTCGCGCTGGCGCTCTTCCCGAGCCCCGTGTCGCAGCTCCCGGGGTTCGGACCGGTCAACGAGTCGGTTCGTGGCTTCTTCGCGGCCGGCCAGCTCGCACCGACCTCGGGTGTCACGATCTGGTCGAACTCAGGGTCGTTCTTCACGGTCGTGGCGATCCTCTTCGCCGGGGTCGGCCTGGTGCTGTCCTCGCGGCGAGCCATCAGGGCGCGGGCGGCAGGCTCGGCCGGCGCGCGCAGCACCAGGACGGAACAACCTGCGGTCGGCTTTGGCCTGGTCGGTACCCTGCTGGTCACGGTCGTGCTCTTCTACGTCCCGTGGGGGCTCAACGTCGTCTTCGCCTACGAGGTGTCGCCGCAGCTGCGAGCGTGGGACCGACTGACCCCGGTGTTCTTCATGCTCGTCTTCGTCGCTGCCGCCGTGGCCTGGCAGGCACTCGGCCTGCGCCCCCGGGCCACCTGGGTGTGGCCGCTGGTGGCTGTGCTTCTCGTGCTCCTCACCCTGGACGCGGTGGTCCCGTATCGTGGCTACTTCGCCGAGATCGTCGCGACCAGCCAAGAGCGCCACACCACCGGATCGGAGTACGCGGCGAAACTCAATGCGGCCGTGCCGGGGCATTGTGGGGTCCTCGCTCTGCCCTACATCGCATTTCCGGAGTCAGAACCTGTTGTCCAGATGGGCGACCACGAGCCGTACTGGCCGGTATTGACGAATACCGAGAAAGAATGGTCCTTCGGCGCAATGAAGAACACGACGGCGAGTGCGTGGCAGGTGGATCTCGGCAACCGGATCGATGCCCGCGCGATCGGCGACCTAGAGGCTGGCGGCTTCTGTGCCGTGCACGTCGACCGCCGGGGCTACTCGCCGGCTGACGGCGATCGCGTCGTCGCGGAGCTCACGGCTCTTCTCGGCGCGCCGGTGGCGACCGGAGACGCGGGCAGGTGGCTCGCCTTCGGGTTGCCGACGCACGCGAAGGAAGGGTCGATCACTCTCGAGTCCATCGCGAGCGCTCCCGACGAGCTCCAGACCTTCTACGTCCCGCCGGCGATCGAACCCACTGGTGCGACGGGACTGCCCGAGACCGACGCGTTCGGCGAATGGTGGTGGATCGGCGACACGCCCGTCACCTTCGACGTTCGATCAATCCGCGACTACGCCGATTTCGCCACGGTGTCCGCCGAGCTGCAGGCCGCGGACTGCGCAGCGCGGGATGTCGTGGTGAGCCTGACCTCGGGCGATCAGGTTGCGTCGACGACGATCAGTCTTGCTGCTGGGGAGACCCGACCCGTCTCGCTCCATCTTGATCGACTGACCACTGATGCCGTGCTCTCGGTGACCGCGAAGGGTCCGACCTGTTCGGCCCCGAAGGACTCCCGGATGCTCTCCGTCGCGGTCAAGAACCCCGTCGCGGAGTGATTCGTCCCGCGGCGCGCGACTGTCCGGTCGGCAAGCGTTCGCGGCTGACCGGCGAGCGCACGGGCATGCGTCAGGCCAGGTCGAACAGGTCGAAGCTCAGGTCGGTGACGGCTTCGACCACGGCCGGCTCCCGGTTCAGCCCGAGCCGTCGCAGCCGCGCCCCGATGTCGCTGCTCAGGTGGGTGAGTGGCTTGGTGGCCATCGCTCGTTCGCCGGCCTCGAACAACGCGGCGGCGTAGCGGCCCGCCGTCCGTTCGCTCAGGACGTAGTCGCGCGCTCGCTGCCCGCGGCGCGCCCGCTCACCCTCGTCGTCGACGAGGAGCCGGAGCGCCACGCGCAGGCCTTCGCGCGCGTCCTCCGGATCGACCTTCAGCGCGATGTCGTCGGGAAGCTCGGAGTAGTGCGCGTGGTCGAAGACGACCACGGGGGTGCCCGACAACAACTGGGTCAAGACGCTCGCGGACTGCCCTTCGAGCACCGGATCCCTGAGCGCCGCCGCGATGTCCGCGCGCGCCAGGATCTCTTGAAGGAGGGTGTCCGTGACCCGGCCCGCGACGGCGAAGTGGTCCTGGAGCCCGAGCGTCCGGGCGAGCTGGAGGAGCTCGGAGCGGGCGCCGTCGTCGGCCGGCCCGACGCACCACAGGTGGAGACGGGCCGAGAGCACGTCGTCGTCGGCGATCGCCTGGAGCAGCAGGTCGATGCGTCGATTGGCGTTGACCGAGCCGACGGTGACCAGCAGGAGGGCATCATTCGGCAGCCTCTGCACGAGCCGCGACGAGGTCGACGTCTGATTGGCGTCGAAGCCCAGCCGAGTCGACGGGACCGGCAGCGGGGCGACGGTCACGGCTCCCAGGGTGCGTCCGTCGACCCGGCGGGCATGCCACTCGGAATGCACGACCGCGCCGAGACTGCGCTCCGTCGCGATGTCGTGCAGCGGGACCCGCGCGCAGAACTTCAGCCATTCGTCCGGACTGCCCAGGCTGCGCGGGTTGCGAAGGATCTGCGCGGACTCCGGTCCGAACTCGGCCTCAACTCGTCGCAGCAAGAGCTCGAACTCGTCGGACTCGATCGCGGCGTGGCGGATGAGATTGGTCAAGGACGCGTCGTGCAGCACCACCAGGCCGGGGAGCCGCTGCGCCAGGGGCAGGATCCGGGCGTGCCACGGGCTGTCCCCGAGGACGAAGACGGCGAGGTCGTAGCGTGCCAGAGCGTTCAGGACATCGGTATCGGCGTGATCGTACGGCCTGACCCGCACCGGGCACGGGCGGGTGCTCGCCTCCGACGGGCACCACACCTCGAGGTCCCACCATGCGCTCAGATCGGGGATCGCCTGGGTCATGACGTCCGCGATGGCGCTCTCGGGCGACATCGGCGTGACCATCGCAACCTTCATCGGGTCAGCTCCTCGATCACGCGGGTCCAGGACAGGTCGAGCTCGAGCGCGAGGGTCCGGGCGTTCTGACCCATCGCCCGCGCGCGGTCACGGTGCAGTGCCAGCTCGTCGAACGCCGCCGCGAGAGCCTCCGGTTCGGGTGCCGAGACCAGGCCGGTGCGCCCGTGCTCGACCAGGGTGAGTGTCCCGCCGGAGTCGGTGGCGGTGATCGAGGGCTTGCTTGACATCGCCGCTTCGTAGCAGACGTAGCCGTAGGAGTCCTCGTCGATCGGGAGGTACACCGAGCCGATCGACCTAGCGATGAGGTCGAGCTTCTCCTCCTCGGTGATGAAGCGGGGGATGAGCTCGACCCGGTCGGCGACACCGGCGGTGGCGATCTCCCGCTCGATCTTCTCGAGAGTTGCGGCGTTGTCAGCCGCGCCGGCAACCACCAGCCGGTACCCGGGCCGCGCATGCCGCATGGCCTGGATCGCCAGGACCTGCCGCTTACCGTCCGAGATGCGACCAAGGGCGACGATGAAGCCTTCGGCCTCGTGGGTCCGGTAGGCCTGGTCTGCATGTGGCGGGGTCATCAAGACCTCGGCGGTGATCCCGTTGCTGCGGTGCAGCCGCTCCGCGACCACCGGGGAGATCGCGTAGAGCCGGGTCGCGCTGACGAACGCTCGCTTGTCCGCCGTACGGACGGCGCTGACGACGCGATCAAGGGTCGGGTCGGCCGGCCATCCGACGGGTGGCGTGTCGTAGGCCTGGCGGAACTGGTGCACCAACCAGATCACCAGATCCGGGAAGGGGATGAGGTACGCCGGGAACTTCAGGCCGATGACCCGGTCGACGTTCACCACATCGAGGAGCGACGCGGCGATCATTCCGTCGAGGATCTGCTCGGGAGTGTCTCCGAGAGGTAGCCGGACGAGCTCTGCCTCGTGTCCGGCGCGACGAAGCTCCAGGACGAGGCGGTCGGCCAAGAACTCCGCGCCGCCCCGGACGAAAGGAGCCGCGTTGTTGGCGACGAGCAGCTTCACGCGTCCTCCCCGAGCAGGCGACGAATGACGTGCGGCCAAGCGATCTTGAGCTCGTCTCTGCGCATGAAGCTCTGGGCACCCATCCGCTCGGTCGCTTGCTTGTCCTCGTACAGACGGTCGAAGGCCCGCGCCAGGTCTCGGGCATTCGGCTCGGCGATCAACCCCTCCTTCTCGTGGCGGACGAACTCCAGGGCACCCCCTGAGTCGCGCAGGGTGACGATCGCCTTGGCCGAGTGTGATGCCTCGAGGGAGGGATAGCCGTACGAGTCCTCGTCGAGCGGCAGGTACGCAAGGGCCAGGCAACGGGCGAGCAGGTCGACCTTTTCTTGCTCGGGGAGCCAACCGAGCTTGAGCTCGACGCGGTCCCCGAGGTTGTGCTCATGAACGTAGTCGCTGATCATCTTGCCGAACTGGTCCGAGTCCGGCTTGCCCGCGATCACGAGCCGCACCGCAGACGTGGTGAAGCGCATCGCCTGGACCGCGAGGAACTGGCGCTTGATCGGCGTCACCCGGCTCGGGTAGAAGACGAAGTCGCCGTAGCCGTCGGTGTGGAAGCGCGAGGTGTCACCGCCGATCGGCGGAAAGAGGGGCTCGGGGTCGAGCCCGTTGAACTCCCTGACCCGGTCGCGCACGATCAGCGAGTTCGTGAACACGTCCCGCGACTCCCGCAGGCCCTGGTTGTCGATCCGGCGGAGGGCCTCGCGGTACGCGACCCCCTCCGCATTCGCCGGAACGCCGCGGTACGGGGTGTCCCACAGGTCGAACAGCTGGCGGAAGTGGTGGATGAACCAGGTCGCCTTGTTCTCGTGCCGGACGACGTGCGCGGGCCATCGGATCGCGACGAGCCGGTCCGCGCACCCGGCGAAAGGCGTGGCACGCAGGCCAACCATGGCGGCGAGGGTCGGCCGTGGCTCGGTCGGGAAGGGGAGGTAGAACTCCTCGACCTCGTGACCGACGGCGCGCATGGCCTCAGCCGTCCAACGGGCGATCAGTCGACCGCCGCCGTCGATGTGCGGCACGGTGGTCGACGCGATGATGACGCGCATGGTCAGGTCTCCTGGCTTCTGCGGGTCGGGATGCGGCCGAGCAGGTCGTTCGGTACGCCCTCGGCTCGTGTGTCGGCGATCAGCTGGGCGACGCGTCTCGTTTCGGCGGCGGCGACCATGCCACGGAACGTCGCGGCCAGATGCCGCCGGTCCAGCAAGCGGCGCAGCCGACCGCGCAAGCGGCGCGTCGGTTGCCCCAGCAGGCGATCCTGCAGCTCTGGGCGCGCGGCGTACCCGCGCAACAGCCGCGCGCGGCCGGCGCCGGCCACCAGTCGGGCGACCTCGAAGGCGGCCTCGTCCGGGCTCGGTGCCCGTTGCAGCGCGACCTCGAAGAGCGCACCGACAAAGA
>JADGON010000066.1 GCA_017882945.1 Acidimicrobiia bacterium
CCCAGGCTCGGAAGCTGCGGCTCCGGCACGGGCATACCGGCAAGGACGGCGTCGAGGGCGGCGCGGAGATCCCGCCCGCTGACCGGGACATCGTTGCCGGGGCGGGCTCCGTCGAGCTGGCCACGATAGACGAGCCTGCGGTCGGCGTCGAACAGGAAGAAGTCCGGCGTGCAGGCGGCGTGGTAGGCCTTCGCCACCTCCTGCGTCTCGTCGTACAGGTAGGGGACCGTGAAGCCCATGGCGACGGCCACCTCGCCCATCCGCGCGGGCGCGTCCTCGGGGAACTGCGCGACGTCGTTGCTGCTGATCGCCACGACCCCCACGCCCCGCGACTGGTACTCCGCAGAAAGGCGGACCACCTCTTCCGCGACGTGCTTGACGTACGGGCAGTGGTTGCACAGAAACATCACGAGCAGGGCGGTCCACCCCGCGAAGTCGTCCCGCGAGACGAGGCTCCCCGTGGTGTCGGGAAGCTGGAAGCCCGGAGCAATGGTTCCCAGCGGGAGCATTGTCGACGCCGTTGCGGCCATGGCCTTGCCTCAGGTTCGGACGCGGTGCAGCGGATCGAACCGGCCGTCGATCCGGTCCGCGTCAGGCTCCAGAGATCATGCGCCCCCGGACCGAATCACCGCCGACCATGGCCCAGCGCTCAGGCCACCCCCGTCGCCGCCTCGAGCGCGGCCAGGACCTCGGCCGTGGAGCGTACCCGGCCGATCCGGGCGAAGACCGTGCGAACCGTATGCGCGTGCTCGTCGGGGCTACGGGCCGCCATGGCGTCCTCGACGAAGACCTGCTCGTAGCCGCGCTCGTAGGCGTCGCGGGCCGTGCTCTCGACGCCCACGTTGGTCGAGATGCCGGCGAGCAGGATCGTGTCGATGCCGCGCCGACGGAGCTTGGAGGTCGAGCTCGGTGCCGTAGAAGGCCCCCCACTGGCGCTTGGTGATGACGAGATCGCACGGCTCGGGACCCAGCTCGGGGACGATCTCGTCCCAGTCGGGCGGACGGGGCCCCGGCTGCCGCCGCAGCGTGTCGGCCTGGGGGCGCAGCGCATCCTTGCCGTCCGCCGACGGGGTGACACGGACCAGGACGATCAAGCCGCCGAGCGCCCGGAGCGCACCGGCGACAGCCGCCGCGCGCGCCACCACGTCCGCCGCAGGATGCGGGGCGGTTGGCATTCCCACGGTGCCCCGTTGCAGGTCGATCACCAAGAGCGCCGTGCGCGCCGGCATGAGGGCCAGGTCCATGTGCTCTTCTCCGCTTCAGGGCTGCTCGAAGGTCCCTTGCGGCTTGAGGCTTCGTGAATGTTAGTGTAATCTCTTCTGAGTCGAAACCAATCGTAAATACCCGTATGGATTCGTTCGTCGGGCTTCTACCCGTTCGGACGTCATCGACTGGTAACAGCGCCGGTGACCCCGGCGCCTCAGCAAGGAGGGCGGCAGCAATGGGAGAGGCTGGGAGCAGTCGTGCTGGCTGGTCGGGCGATGCCGGGTGTTCAGCCGTTCACAGGCACGCTCGTCTGCCCTGGGGCGAGCTGAAAGCGGACTTCCCGGACGGCCCGTCGCGCGTTCGCTGGTTCTCCGCGCTCGGGACGGACCTGATCGATGCGGCGTCGCGGGCGGTGGGCCGGTGAGCGCAGGGCGGTTCGGCCGGCGGGAGCTCCCCCCGCCGCCGACGGACGTGCTCGAGCAGCTCATCGAGCTCGCGCAGCGCTTCGGTCGCGACCCGGAGTTCTCGCGGGGCGGCGGGGGCAACGTGTCCGCCAAGGTCGATGGGATCCTGTACATCAAGCCCAGCGGCGTGGCCCTCGCCACGCTGACGGCTGAGGACCTGGTACCGCTCGACATGGCGCCGCTGCTGGCGCTCCTCCACGCCGACGACGCGGCCGGCGAGCCGGCGGTCGACGACAGGGAAGACGGGCTGACGCGCACGGCCATGGCTGCCCGCCTGGCCGACACAGGCGGGCGCCGGCCGTCGGTGGAGCTGCTCTTTCACGCGTTCCTGCCCGAGCAGTTCGTCCTCCACACGCACCCGGTCCTGATAAACGCAGTCACTTGCAACAGGGATGGCGTCGCGCTCGCAGCGCGCCTCTTCGGGGACGAGGCGGTATGGGTGCCCTACACGGACCCGGGCCTTCCCCTCGCGCGCGCAATCGTCGACGCCTGCGGTACCTTCGTCGCGCGCACCGGCGAGCCGGCCCCGCCAATCACCCTGATGCAGAACCATGGGATCATCGTCGCGGCCGACGCGCCCTCGAAGATCGAGGAGCGGTCAACGTGGCTGGTGGAAAGGGTCCGCGCGGCGATGGATGCCGCAGTGGCCGGAGCTGCGTCCGCGGGTGTAGACCCAGCGATGGTAGTCATGGACCCCGTCCGCTCCCAATTGCTCGTCGACGTGATCGCGCCTTCGCTCAGCGGGCTGCTTGCCAGCGTCGACGTCCGGGTGATCCTGTTCGACGGAACCCCCCTCTCCGCGGCCTTCACCGCCAGCCCGGCTGGGCGGAGCGTCGTACTGGGCGGGCCGCTCACACCCGACCAGATCGTGTACACCGGGTCGTGGCCACTCCTCCTAGACGCGCCCGAGGATGTCGCCCCTGACATCGTGCCGTCCCTGCTGCGCGACCGGCTGGCGGAATACGTCGCGGCTCACGCCACCCCGCCCATCATCGTGGTCGTGCCGAGCCTCGGCCTGTTCGCGGCAGGCGAGAGGTGGGACCAAGCGGATACGGCGCGTCACGTCTATCTGGACATGCTGCGCGTCGCGGAAGGCGCCCTGTGCATCGGCGGCGTAAGGGCCCTGGCCGATGCCGAGCGGACGTTCATCGAGACCTGGGAGGCGGAGGTCTACCGTCGCGGCG
>JADGON010000354.1 GCA_017882945.1 Acidimicrobiia bacterium
ACCCTGACCTACGGCCTCGAGGGCAAGACGACCGACTTCTGTGTCCCGTCGGCCCAGTTCGCGATCTCCGGGATCATGGTCGTCACCGCGGTCTACGACACGCTGACCGCGCCGACCCAGGACCCGAACACCTACGCGCCGTACCTGGCGAAGAGCATCTCGCACAACGCGGACTACACGCAGTGGACGATCGGCCTGCGCTCGGGCATCAAGTTCCAGGACGGCGAGCCGCTCAACGCCGCCGCGGTCAAGCAGAACATCGACGCCTGGCGCAAGGGCACGCTCCTGCAGTTCGTGTACGGCAACGTCGCCGACACGTCGGCGCCGGACGACATGACCGTCGTCGTGACCATGAAGGGCCCATGGGTCGCTTTCCCCGCCTACCTGTGGAACACCGGCCGCGTGGGCATCGCCGCACCCGCGCAGCTCGCGAACCCGGACACCTGCAAGACGAACCTGATCGGCACCGGGCCGTTCAAGGTCACGAAGTTCGACCCGTCGACCGGTGACGTCTCGACGGTGAAGAACGCCGACTACTGGCGCAAGGGCTTCCCCTACCTGGACGGCCTGAACTTCAAGATCCAGGAGTCCGGCGACCAGCGCGTGAACGGGCTCCAGGGTGGCCAGTTCGACATCATCCACGACGACAACGGCGTCAACTACGACACCGTGCAGGGCTTCGGCAGCGGGTTCTCTACCCTGCTCGAGCCCCCGGGCCGCCGTGAGATCGGCCAGGCGCTGCTCAACGTGACCCGCCCGCCGCTCGACGACCTGAACATCCGCAAGGCGATCGCGGAGGGCAGCGACCGCAACGCCCTGAACCAGATCGCGAACAAGGGCAACTTCACCCTCAGCGACAGCGTCTTCGACAGCGACGTCATGGGCTACCTGAAGGACCCCGGGTTCCCGGCCTACAACGTCGCCGACGCCAAGAAGCTCGTGAACCAGTACAAGTCGGCCCACGGCGGCCAGGCTCCGACCTTTTCGCTGCAGAGCACGTTCGACGAGCAGACCAAGGCGCTCGCCCAGGAGACCAAGCGCCAGATGGCCATCATCGGCATCAACGTGAAGCTGCCCGCTCCGGTGGACCAGGCCACGATCATCAACCAGGCGATCGGCAGCCAGGTCGACTCGTTCCTGTGGCGCAACTACCCCGGCGCGGACCCGGACACGATGTACGTCTGGTTCCACAGCGCGTCGCCGGTGAACTTCAACCACATCAACGACCCGCAGGTCGACTCGGACCTTGACAAGGGACGTGCCGAGCCCAACCAGACCACTCGCAAGGGCTACTACGAGGACTTCAACAAGCGGCTCTCGAGCCAGGTGTACAACATCTGGACCTGGTACGAGAACTGGTACATCGCCTCCAAGAGCTCGGTGCAGGGCATCCTCGGTCCGAACCTGCCGGACGCCTCCGGCGCACCCGGTTCACAGAAGCCGGTCGACGTGCTGGCGGGCTACCACCAGCTCCTCGGCCTCTGGGTCAAGAAGTAGCACCACCCCATGAGGAACGACGACGTGTCGGAGCGGTGAAGTGGGCGTACTGCGCACCTTTGCGATCAAGCTGCTCCGGCTCGTCGCCGTCGTCATCGTGGTCACGTTCCTGAGCTTCTGGCTCACCAAGCTCGCCCCGGGCGACCCGGTCTCCAAGATCAAGCCGTTCGCCGCGCCGGCCGAGCGCGCGCAGATCACCCAGGAGCTGGGGCTCAACGACAGCTTCCTCAGCCAGTACACGACCTGGCTCGGCGACTTCGTGACCGGCGACTTCGGCAAGCTCTACGACTCCGGCCTCGCGGTGCGCAAGGTCGTGGACGAGCGACTGCCCGTCTCGCTCGAGCTGATGATCTACGCGCAGCTGCTCTCGCTCATCATCGCGATCCCGCTCGGTGTCTACACCGCGTACAAGCAGGGTTCCCGGTTCGACGGGATCAGCAACACGCTGATGTTCGCGCTCCTCGCACTCCCGACGTTCGTCCTGGCGCTCCTGCTCCAGATCTACGTCGGCGCGAAATGGGACTTGTTACCGACCCAGAGCACGGTGACAGGAGGCTTTCCGCTGAACCCGATCGACAACTGGCAGCTCATGCTGATGCCGACGATCGCGCTCGCCGCGGGACAGATCGCGGTCTACATGCGACTGCTGCGCTCGGACATGATCGCCACGCTGCAGGAGGACTTCATCACCACCGCGAAGGCGAAGGGCATCAAGCCCAACCGGGTGCTCTTCTACCATGCCCTCCGGCCGTCGAGCCTGACGTTGCTCACGGTGGCCGGGCTCAACGTCGGTGCCCTCATCGGTGGGGCGATCGTCGTCGAGACGATCTTCGGCGTCCCCGGCATGGGTGACGCGCTCTACCGCGCGATTCTGGCCCAGCAGTACCCTGCGGAGCTTTCGTTCGTCGCGATCATCGCGATCATCTACGTGCTGTTCAACTTCTTCGTCGACATCCTCTACTCCGTCCTCGACCCCCGGATCCGGCATGCCCGAGCACTCGCCTAAGCCCTTCGCCGAGGAGCTGGTCGCCGACGAGCAGCGATCGGGGGTCCCCCTCGCGCCGCAGCAGATCGGCTTCTCCGCGATCGAGGCCGGGAGCGAAGGTGCCAGCTCGAAGGGCAAGCACCTCGGCATCGCGGCGTGGGTCGCGATCGTCTTCCTCGCGTTGGTCGTCGGCTCCGCCATCCTCGCTCCGGTCCTGCCGATCCCCGACCCGAACAAGGACGTGTTCCCCGGCCTGAACCGGTCGGGCCCGACCCTCGACCACTTCTTCGGCGTCGACGCCAACGGCCGCGACGTGTTCGCCCGGGTCATCTGGGGTGGCCGCAACTCACTCGCGATCGGCCTGTTCGCGATCGTCATCGGATTCATCATCGGAGGGATCTTCGGTCTGGTCGCCGGCTACTTCCGCGGCCGCGTCGGCACTGCGCTCGGATCCGTCACGGACGTCCTCCTCGCGTTCCCTCCCCTGGTCCTCGCGCTGGCGATCACCACCAACCTGGACCGCACGATCTTCTACGTGACCCTGGCCCTCGCCATCGTGTCCGTCCCCGTCCTGGCGCGCATCGCACGCGCCTCGACGCTCAGCTGGTCCGAGCGTGAGTTCGTGCTCGCCGCGCGCTCCCAGGGAGCGAAGCACGGGCGCGTGATGGTCCGCGAGGTGTTGCCGAACATCCTTCCGGCCATGTTCTCCATCGCGCTGCTCGGCATCGCCGTGGTGATCGTCGCCGAAGCCGGGCTCGCGATCCTGGGCGCCGGCGTCAAGCCCGAGGTCGTGACCTGGGGCAACATCATCAGCGCGGGCCGTACCGACCTCCGTGACGCGCCGCAGCTCGTCCTGGCCCCGTCGTTCGTCATCTTCGGTGTGGTGCTCTCGCTCAACTACCTCGGCGACGTGGTCCGCGCCCGCTTCGACGTCCGAGAGAGTGCTCTGTGAGCCCTCGCCGCGGGAAGAAGGACACACCGGCCGCCCGCTTCGAGCCCGCGCTGCTCGACGGCCCGCTGCTCGACGTCAAGGATCTCCACACGCACTTCTCCACTGCCCGCGGCATGGCCCGTGCCGTCGACGGCGTCACCATCTCGCTCGAACGGGGCAAGACCCTCGGCGTGGTCGGCGAGTCCGGGTCGGGCAAGACGGTGCTGTCCCGCTCGATCATGGGTCTGCTGCCGAAGGCCAACGTGGAGCGCACGGGCAGCATCCTGTTCGAGGGCCACGAGCTCATCGACGCGAACAGCGAGGTCCTGCGCCACCTCTGGGGATCCCAGATGGCCATGGTGTTCCAGGACCCGATGACCTCGCTCAACCCGGTGATGAAGATCGGCAAGCAGATCACCGAGGGGCTGCTCTTCCACCTCGACGTCTCGAAGAAGTACGCCAACGAGCTCGCCCTGGCCCTGCTGCAGTCGGTCGGGATCCCCGAAGCCGAGCAGCGGCTCAAGGAGTATCCCCACCAGCTCTCGGGCGGCATGCGCCAGCGCGTCATGATCGCACTGGCGATCGCGTGCGGCCCGAAGCTGCTCTTCGCCGACGAGCCGACGACCGCGCTGGACGTGACCGTGCAGGCGCAGATCCTGGACCTGCTCCAGGACCAGCAGCGCGAGCGGTTCATGGCGATGATCCTCGTGACCCACGACCTCGGCGTCGTCGCCGGGCGCACCGACGACATCGCGGTGATGTACGCGGGGCGCGTGGTCGAGAAGGCGCCCACCCGGACCTTGTTCGCGCAGACGCGCCACCCCTACACCGAGGCGCTGCTGCGCTCGATCCCGAAGCTCAATGCGCCGAGCCACTCTCGCCTCGCGACGATCACCGGCCGTCCTCCTGACATCGTCACGCCACCGCCCGGCTGCAAATTCGCGCCGCGGTGTCCGTACGTCCAGGCCAGGTGCGTGGAGGAGGAGCCGCCGTTGCTCGACGCGGGGACTCCCGGACACGAGTACCGCTGCTGGCTCCCCGTGGGCACACCGGAGAACCGGGCCGCGCTGGAAGCAAACCAACAGGCCGGCGTCTCGTCGGCCATGGCGATGATCGGGAGCGTCTGACGTGGCCGGGAGCGGGACTGCACACCTTCGCCCAGCCGACGAGACGCTGCTGCGCATCGAGGATCTCGTCGTCGAGTTCCCGGTCGGACGCGCGGGGCTCAAGGTCAACGCGGTCTCGAAGGTCAGCCTGGACGTCAAGGAAGGCGAGACGCTCGGCCTCGTCGGTGAGTCCGGATGTGGCAAGAGCACGACGGGGCGCGCGGTGATGCAGCTGGTCCACGCGACGAGCGGCCGCGTCGAGTTCGACGGCAACGACCTCACCGCACTGCACGGGGAGGCGCTGCGCCAGACCCGACCCAAGCTCCAGATGATCTTCCAGGACCCGATCTCCTCGCTGAACCCTCGGCGCAAGATCCGCAAGATCGTGCGCGAGGGCCTCGACATCTGGAAGATCGGCGACGAAGCCAGCCGCGCCGCCAAGGTCCGCGAAGTGCTCGAGACCGTGGGCATCGACCCGGACACCGCAGGACCGAAGCGCCCGCACGAGTTCTCGGGCGGCCAGTGCCAGCGGATCTCGATCGCGCGGGCCGTCGCCACCGACCCGAAGCTCATCATCTGTGACGAGCCGGTCTCCGCGCTCGACGTGTCGGTCCAGGCGCAGATCCTGAACCTGCTCCAGGACATGAAGGTCCGCTACGGGCTCACGCTCATCTTCATCGCCCACGACCTCGCGGTGGTGAAGAACGTCAGCGACCGGATCGCGGTCATGTACCTCGGCAAGATCTGCGAGGTCTCCGGGCCCGACGAGCTCTACGAAGCACCCGCGCACCCGTACACCGCAGCTCTGCTCTCGGCGATCCCGATCCCCGATCCGACGATCGAGCTCGCGGAGCGGGCCGGGGTCCGGGGCGAGATCCCGTCGCCGGTCGCCCCGCCGAGCGGATGCCGGTTCCGGACCCGATGCCCGCGAGCCACGGACCTCTGCGCGCAGCAGGAGCCCGAGATCCGCGCGATCCGCCCGGACCACTACGTGGCGTGCCACTTCCCGCTCGAGATCGGCGAGAAGCTCGCCACCGCGGGTGCCGTCGCCGCCCCGAACGGCGACACGCCTCATACGTAGAAGATCTGCGGAGCACCTCCCTCCTGCAGACCTTCTCGTCGAGGATCCCCGGAGCCCGATCGCCCGACCGCGGTCATTCGGCGGGCTCCGGCGGCCCACCTACTCGTCGAGGATCCCCGGAGCCCGATCGCCCGACCGCGGTCATTCGGCGGGCTCCGGCG
>JADGON010000355.1 GCA_017882945.1 Acidimicrobiia bacterium
CCACTGGTGGCCGAGGGCGGTCGTCCCACCAAGATCTCCCCCGGCCGATCGCCTGACCGCGGCCCACTGGTGGCCGAGGGCGGTCGTCCCACCAAGATCTCCCCCGGCCGATCGCCTGACCGGCTTGGCGCGTTCTAGCTGTGGGTCTGGCCGCGGAGGCGGGCGATCCGCTCTTCGGTCGGCGGGTGCGTCGTGAAGAGGTTGGCGAAGTTGAAGCCACCGGTGCTCTTGCGGCCCGTGAGCGG
The DNA here is from genome assembly GCA_017882945.1 of Acidimicrobiia bacterium. Taxonomy (GTDB): domain Bacteria; phylum Actinomycetota; class Acidimicrobiia; order IMCC26256; family JAENVU01; genus Chersky-806. The sequence continues at coordinate 246 of JADGON010000355.1, forward strand.
GTTGATGATGTAGGCAGTCGCCTGCGCCGGGTCGACCTTCATCGGCACCTGCTTGGCGTAGACCTCGATCTTCTCGAGCGCCCGCGCCAGCGGCTCGCCGTCGCCGAGCAGCTCGGCGCCCGAACGGTCGGCCTCGAACTCGCGCGAGCGGCTGAGCGCCATCTGGAGGAGAGCCGCCGCGATCGGGGCGAGGATCGCCATCGCGATCACCCCGAAGATGTTGCCCTCACGGTCACCCCCGCCGCCGGTGAACATCGCTCCCCACATCGCCATGCGGGCGATGAACGTGATGCCCATGGCCAGCGCGGCCGCCACGGATCCGATGAGGATGTCGCGATTCTTCACATGGCTCAGCTCGTGGGCCAGCACCCCGCGGATCTCGTCCTCGTCGAGGACCTGGAGCAGCCCTTGGGTCACCGCGACCACCGCGCGGTTCGGGCCGCGCCCCGTCGCGAAGGCGTTGGGCTGGGCCGCAGGGGAGATGTACACCCGGGGCATCGGGATCCCGTCGCGCTGCGCGAGGTCGCGGACGATCGCGTAGAGCTGGGGCGCTTCCTGCTCGGTGACCGGCTTGGCTCCCGCGGCCTTCACCGCCAGCGTGTCGCTGAACCAGTACGAGCCGCCGACGAAGACCAGCCCGATCCCGAGGCCGATGATCAGTCCGCCGGTGCCGAAGAAGGAGCCGATCCCCATGAGCAGGGCGCCGAAGCCGGCCAGCAGGACGAAGGTCTTGAACGTGTTCTTGCTCATCGAGCATCCATTCTGGGTGGGCCCGCTGTGAGCCCGCTGAACGTTGCAACGCTCCGCACCGGCCCTGCGTTCCCGCCAAAGTGCCTCACGGCGGGTCCCCGGTTCCGTAGGGTCTGGTCATGACCGAGACCCGGCTCGTCCTCATCCGGCACGGCGAATCCGACGCCCAGGTCAACGGGTACCTGTCCGGGCATGACGCGTGCAAGGGACTGTCCGAGCGCGGGCGCGAGCAGGCGGCGGCGCTGCGCGACCGCCTCGTCGCGTCCGGCGAGCTCGGCGTCGTGGATGCCGCGTACACCAGCGTGCTGGCGCGGGCGATCGAGACCTCGGAGATCATCGCGCCGGCCCTGGGGGAGGCGACGCCCCAGCGGGAGTGCGCGTGGTGCGAGATCCACGCGGGTGACGCCGAAGGGCTCACCTGGGAAGAGTTCCGGGAGCGCTATCCGGTCAACGGCGACCCGGCCGATCCCTTCCGCACCCGCGCGCCGGGCGCGGAGAGCTGGGCCGAGTTCTACGTCCGCGCCGGCACGCGACTGCGACGAATCGCGAACGAGCACCCGGGAGAGTGCGTCGTCGTGATCTGCCACGGCGGCATCATCGGCGCGAGCTTCGTCGCACTCGGCGACCTCCCGATCCGCAAGGCTTTCGCGCTCACCCACGAGACCGTCAACACCTCTTTGACCGAGTGGCGCTTCACCGGCTCGGACTGGCGCCTCGTCCGCTACAACGACGCCGCGCACCACGCCACCTCCTGAACCGACCGGAGCTGGGCGCGGACGGTGACAGGTCAGTCGTAGTAGCCGGAGTGGAAGTAGATGCAGGGGACGCCTTCGGACCGGAGCATCTCGACGTTGCGACGGTCGTCCTCGACACCGAGGCGCAGGTCGAAGCCGTAGTCCCGGAGATCCCAGACCGAGGACTGCTTGAAGTCCTTGGACAGCTCGTAGTCCCCCCACGGCCGCATGATCAGCAGGTCCCAGCGGATCTGGTAGCGGGTGAGCCACGCCGCGGTGAGGTGGTGCACGCGCGCGGGCCGGGCCGTCAGGAGGACCACCCGGATGCCGGGCTCGAGCAGGTCGACCAGCACCCGCATCTCCTCGATCACCGGGTCATCGCCGCACGCCTCGAAGAACGCCTGCCAGTCGCGCCGCGGCGCCTCGAGATAGTGCTGGCGCGTGGCGGCGTCCGAGAGCACGCCGTCAATGTCGACGACGATCGCCGGCCCGGGATCGACCGAACCGTCGCGCCACGTCCAATGCTCCGGCGGGTTCCTCACCCTTCGTCGTCGGGGCTGGTCGACAGGTAGCGCGCCTTGATGCCCTCGACCACGCTGGGATCCGCGAGCGTGGTCGTGTCACCGAGGGTCTCGTCTTCGGCGACGTTGCGCAGCAGCCGGCGCATGATCTTGCCGGAACGGGTCTTGGGCAGGTCCTCCGCGAAAAGGATCGTCTTCGGCTTGGCGATCGGCCCGATGTGGTGCGCGACGTGGTCACGCAGCTCGGTCACGAGCGCGTCGGTCGGCTCGTTCCCGCTACGCAGGATCACGAACGCGCTGACCGCCTGGCCCGTCATCGCATCGGTGCGGCCGACAACCGCCGCCTCGGCCACCGCCGGGTGTGACACCAACGCCGACTCGACCTCGGTGGTGGAGATGTTGTGGCCGGCGACGAGCATGATGTCGTCGACGCGACCGAGCAGCCAGAAGTAGCCCTCGTCGTCTCGCTTGGCGCCGTCACCCGCGAAGTAGCGACCCTCGAAGCGCGACCAGTACGTGTCGCGGTATCGGTCCGGGTCACCCCAGATCCCGCGGAGCATGGACGGCCACGGCTGCGTGAGCACGAGGTAGCCACCGCCGGGAATCGGCACCGGGACCCCTTCGTCGTTCACGATGTCCGAGCCGATGCCGGGAAGCGGGAACGTCGCGCTGCCCGGCTTGGCGACGGTGGTGCCGGGGAGGGGACTGATCATGATCGCGCCGGTCTCGGTCTGCCACCACGTGTCGACCACCGGGCAATTGCCGCCACCGATGTTCTTCCAGTACCAGACCCAGGCTTCGGGGTTGATCGGCTCGCCGACCGACCCGAGCAGCCGCAGCGACGACAGATCGTGCGCGTCCGAGTACTGGGTTCCCCACTTCATGAACGTCCGGATCGCGGTCGGCGCGGTGTAGAGCGTCGTCACCTTGTACTTCTCGACGATGGACCAGAAGCGCTCCTTGTCCGGGTAGTCCGGGGTGCCTTCGTACATGACGCTCGTCGCGCGGTTCGCGAGCGGCCCGTAGACGATGTAGGAGTGACCCGTCACCCAGCCGCAGTCGGCGGTGCACCAGAAGACGTCGGTCTCCGGCTTCAGGTCGAACACGTACTTGTGCGTGAACGCGACCTGCGTGAGATAGCCCCCGGTCGTGTGCATGATGCCCTTGGGCTTCCCGGTGGTGCCGCTCGTGTAGAGGATGAACAGCAGGTCTTCGGCGTCCATCGGCTCGGGCGGGCATTCTGGTGCCTGGGCATCCACGAGGTCGTGCCACCAGAAATCCCGCCCGTCCTGCATCGCGACGTCGGCTTGCGCGGTGCGTCGGAGCACCAGGCAACGCTCGATCGACGGAGTCTCGGTCATCGCGGCGTCGGCGATCTCCTTGAGCGGCACGATGTTGCCGCGCCGCCACGCGCCGTCGCCGGTGATGAGGACCTTGCACTCGGCGTCGTTGATCCGGTCGCGCAACGAGTCGGAGGTGAAGCCGCCGAAGACCACCGAGTGCGCAGCACCGAGGCGCGCGCACGCCAGCATCGCGACCGGGAGCTCGGGCACCATCCCGAGGTAGATCGCGACCCGGTCGCCCTTCCGGACGCCGAGCGCCTTCAGCGCGTTCGCGCACCGGCTGACGTCGTCGAGCAGCTGGGCGTAGGTGATCTGCCGCGCGTCGCCCGGCTCGCCTTCCCAGAGCAGCGCGACCTGAGCGCCATGACCGGCGGCGACGTGGCGGTCCACGCAGTTGTACGAGGCGTTGAGCCGGCCACCGAGGAACCACTTTGCGAACGGCAGCTCCCACTCGAGGACGGTGTGCCACGGCTCGGACCAGTCCAGGAGCTCACCGGCCTGGGTCGCCCAGAACGCCTCGGGATCCCCGGCCGCGACGTCATAGAGACGGCCGTCGCGGAGGAGCGCGCCGCGTGCGAAGTCCTCGGACGGAGGGAACGTCCGTCCCTCCTGCAGCAGCGCCTCGAGCGTCACGTCGGCCATCTGGCTCCCCCTCCTGGTCGCGACCGGAATCTACCCCTGCTCCCGATTTCCGGGTCAGAGCTTCTTGGTGAGGACGACGACGGTGTGGGCGCCGAGCCCGTCGGGATCCGTGAGTGCCGCGGCCTCCGTGATCCGGCTCCGACCGGCAAGCGCCTCGAGGTCGCCGCGGGCGGCGCCGGCCTCCCAGAGGGCCCGGCCTTCCTCGACCAGCTCCTCGATGCCGAGTGCGCGCAACCACTCGGCCTGGCTCGACTCGACCGAGATCGAGAACCCGGCCCGGCGGGCGTCCCGGCGCAACGTCGGCAGCAGCACGTCCGCGGTGATGTCCTGGGACCCGGGATCCTCCAATGGTCCAACTCCTCGCTCATGGGTCCGGTAGGTCCGCAGCCAGCCCATCTCACGGCGGACGAGCTCGTCGAGCTCCGCGGCGTAGTCGAGGATCAGCACGACCCCGCGCCGGAGCCGGGTCGCGCAGTCTTCGATCCACGACTCGATCGCGTGTTGCACGGGGACTCGGGCGCCGGAGGGGACCTCGAGGTCACGGAGCCAGCTCACGATCTCTTCGGACGCGCGCACGGGCACCTCGTAGAACGCGCCCTCTTCCGATACGCCGACCCGGATCTCGAGCCATCCGCCCTCGGTCCGCTCGACCAGATCGAACGAGAGGTTGTCGAGGAGCTCGTTGGCGATCACCACTCCCTCGACCGTCAGCGCGGGCAGCTCTTCGAGCGCGCTCACGATCGGACCGGTTCCTTCGACGGGCATCGGGATGCCACCGTCCGAGAGGTCGGGGCTCGACGGGCCGAGCGCGTGCTCGAACGGCTCCACGGTGAGGAGCTCACGCTGGGCCTCGCGCAGCGCGGCCGACCGTTCGACCAGCACGTAGCGCAACGCGGGACTGCACTCCGGCGCCGCACGCAGCACTTCGCGACACAGCCGGCCGGTTCCCGCGCCGGCTTCCATCACGACGAACGGGTCGGGCTCACCCAGGTCGTGCCACCACCGGTCGAGCGCCCGGGCGATGCACGCGCCGAACAACGGACCCACCTCCGGGCTGGTGATGAAGTCCCCGCCCGCGCGACCGGCGCCGTGGCCCGTTGCGAAGAACCCGTCCTCCGGGTCGTACAGCGCGGCCTCGACGAACGTGCTGAACGGGACGGGCCCGGCCCGGTGGATCCGCTCCCCGAGACCGGACGGGCTCACTGCGCTCAGCCGCCGGCGGCGAGCTCGCCGATGCGGGCGAAGACCTGGGGGTAGATCCCGACGATGAGCACGATGGCCGCGCAGATGCCGATCGCCGCGTTGAGCGCCAGCGGGATCTGCACCGGCTCCGGGTTCACCGAGTCCGGGACCGGGTGGAACCACATCTCCCGGACCACCCGCAGGTAATAGAAGAACGCGACCACGGACATGACCGCGGCGATCACTCCGAGCACGGTCGCGCCCGGGGTCCCGGCGTCCAGCACCGACCGGAACATCACGAACTTGGCGAACCAGCCGGCCAGCGGCGGGAGGCCGGCGAGCGAGAGCAGGAAGACGGTCATCAGCACCGCGAAGCTGGGCGCGTAGCTGCCGAGTCCGCCGTAGGTGGAGATCTCGGCCGAGCGGGTCCGGCGCGCGAACGCGATGACGACGGCGAACGCGCCGAGATTCATCGCGCCGTAGATCAACAGGTAGATGACGACCGCTTCGAACGAGGACCGCGCCGCATGACCGTCGGCCGCGACGGCGAAGGGCACGAGAATGAACCCACCTTGCGCGATCGACGAGTAGGCCAACATCCGGACGATGTTCGTCTGACGCAGCGCGGCAAGGTTTCCGAGGACCATCGATGCGGCGGCGAGCACCCAGAGCGCCGGTTGCCAGGTGTCGGGCACCGCGAAGAACCCGAAGAACACGATCGACAGCATCGCGACGAAACCGCCGGCCTTCGAGGAGACCGAAAGGAACGCGGTCACCGGCGTGGGCGCGCCCTCGTAGGTGTCAGGAACCCAGAAGTGGAACGGCACCGCGCTGACCTTGAACGCGAAGCCGACCAGGGTCAGGAAGACCGCGACGATCAGCAGCGAGGTGTGCGGAGTGCGGGGGGCGGCCAGTGCGATGTCACGCAGCAGCGTCGAGCCGGTGAGCCCGAACACCAGCGACATCCCGTACAACATGATCGCGGAGGACAGCACGCCGATCAGGTAGTACTTGATCGCAGCCTCGTTCGACTTCGGGTCGTGCTTGCGCCAGCCCGCGAGCACGAACGTCGGGATCGAGATGGTCTCGAGCGCAACGAAGATCGTGATGAGGTCGCGCGCCGAGGTCATGACCATCATGCCGAGGAGCGACGTCAGCAGCAGCACGTAGAACTCGCCCTGGTAGTAGTCGCCGTCGCCGATGTAGTCGACCGACAGCAACAACGTCACGTAGGCAGCCGCGAGGAAGAAGCCCGTCAGCGCGAGAGAGTACGGATCGACGACGAATGCGCCGCCGAACATCTGCCGCGTCCCACCATTCACCGCGAGCGTGACGACCGGCACCATCGCGGCGAGCACGCCGATCGTGGCCAGCTGCGACGTCTGGAAGCGGCGCCGGTACTGGAAGAAGAAGTCCGCGATCAGGACGACGATGATCGTCGCGGAGATGATGATCTCCGGCGCGATTGCGTGGAAGTCCCAACCGGGATTCAACGTTCTCAGCCTCCGAAGAGCCGGGTCACGGCACCGTCGGTGACACTGAAGACGATGTTCGGGTAGATGCCGAGCACCAGGATGCCGAGCAGCATCGGCGTCCACGCGATCCACTCGATCGTGCTGACGTCGTGGATGTGCGCCTCCGCGAACTCCGACTTGGGCTCACCGAATGCCACCCGCTGGTACATCCAGAGCAGGTAGCCCGCAGCGAGCACGGTGCCGACCGCGGCAATGACCATGTAGACGCGGAACGTCACGTCGGTGCTGCCACCGAGGAGGCCGTTGATGCTCGCGGCCG
>JADGON010000356.1 GCA_017882945.1 Acidimicrobiia bacterium
CACAATCCACAGGACCTACTACTGCTACGACAAGAACACCTATCGTTTTCGTCAGGAGGTGGACGGTGAAGTTCCGCTGCGAGCGCGACACGCTGGCCGAGGCCATCGGTACCGCACAGCGGGCGGTCTCTGCCCGAAGCGGCGCGCTCCCGGTGCTCTCGGGCATTCAGGTCACCGCGAGCGATGATCACATCGAGCTCGTCGGCTGCGACCTGGATCTGACGATCCGGGTGCAGGTTCCGGCGCAGGTCGACACGGACGGCCAGGCGGTGGTGCCGGCGAAGCTGTTCGACGGTCTGACCACCAGGCTCAAGGCCGGAACGGTGACCTTCGAGGTCGAGGGCGACGACGCCAGGATCTCCAGCGGCTCGGCGAAGGCCGGCGTGCGGCTCCTGCCCGCGGACGAGTTCCCGCGGGTGGGCGAGCCCAGCGGGTCCGCGGTGACCGTCGACGCGGCTCCGTTCGCCGAAGCGCTGCGTCAGGTGATCCCTGGGGCGTCGCGTGACGATGCCCGGCCGATCCTGACCGGCGTGCTCCTCACCGCCACCGCCGACGGTGTACGGCTCGTGGCGACCGACTCGTACCGGCTCGCGGTCCGCGATCTCGCCGGCGTCGGGATGCTGAGCGAGGGCCAGCGCGTGCTGGTCGGTGCGCGAGGCCTCAACGAGGTCCAGCGCGTGTTCTCCTCGGGCAAGATCGATGTGACCTTCGGCGAGCGTGAGGTGCGCTTCGCCTCGGAGACCCGCACGGTCACGGCCCGGCTGATCGAAGGGGAGTTCCCGAACTACGAGCAGCTGATCCCGAGTGGCTACCCGAACCGTCTGACGGTCTCCCGGGCGACGCTCGAGGAAGCCGTCCGCCTGATGCAGATCGTCGGCGAGGGTCGTGAGGGCACGCCCGTGCGGCTCGCAATGAGCGCGGACGGGCTCGAGCTCTCCGCGAACGCGCAGGAGCGGGCGGACGCCACCGAGGCCATCGACGCGAAGTTCGAAGGCACGGATGTGACCGTTGCGTTCAACCCGCAGTTCCTGCTCGACGGCTTGTTGTCGGTCGAGGGCGACGAGGTCGTGCTGGAGACCCTGGATCCACTCAAGCCCGCAACACTCAAGGGCACGGACCATCCGGAGTTCCTGTACCTCTTGATGCCCGTACGGATCTCCTGAGCCGCGACACGGGCTGGGGGTGCTGATGCGGCTCAGCCGCCTCTGGCTCCAAGACTTCCGCTGCTACGAAGCGGCGGACGTCGAGTTCGACGAAGGATGCACGGTCGTCACCGGTGCGAACGGGCAGGGCAAGACGAGCCTGCTCGAAGCAGTCGCGTGGGTGGCAACCGGACGGTCGTTTCGCGGGGTTCCCGACGCGGCGCTCGTCGCTGCCGGTCACGACGAGGCCATCGTGCGGGCGGAGGTCGTCGACGGGGAACGCACGATGCTCGTCGAGGCCGCGCTGCGTTCGGTCGGGCGCAACCGGGTGTTGTTGAACAAGCAGCCGGTGAGCCGCCGGCGTGACTACGCGGATCACCTGCGGGTGACGGTGTTCTCACCTGACGACCTGGCGGTGGTCAAGGGCGGTCCGGCGCGCCGGCGTGACTACCTCGACGAGCTGCTCGAGGCGAGCGGCACGAAGTACGTGTCCGTGCGCACCGACTTCGAGCGCGTGCTGCGCCAGCGCAACGCGTTGTTGCGTGGCGGGGTGCGCGACGCGGAAGCGCGCACGACGCTCGACGTGCTCGACGATCGCTTGGTGACGAGTGGGGGCGAGCTCGTCCGGGGCCGGCTCCGACTGGTCGAAGAACTCACACCGGGCATTGCCGAAGCGTACGAATCGCTGGCGGGCGAAACCCCCGGCATGTCGATGCGCTACGAGGCGGAGTGGTGCGAGGGCGTGCTCGAGCCGACGCGCCTCGACGACGTCGACGGCTTGTTGCGTGGCGCGCTCGAAGCGCTCCGCCGGCGCGAGACGGATCGTGGGATCACGCTTGTGGGACCCCATCGTGACGACTGGCGTCTCGTGCTCAACGGGCTGGACGCGCGCAGTCACGCGTCGCAGGGCGAGCAGCGCACGTTGGCGCTCGCGTTGCGGCTCGCCGGCCATCGGTTGATCGCGTCGATCGTCGGCAGTGATCCGGTGCTGTTGCTCGACGACGTCTTCAGCGAGCTCGACCCCGCGCGGTCGGCCGCGCTCGTCGCCCACCTGCCCGCGGCCCAGACGTTGCTCACGACCGCGGGCGTCGTGCCACCGGGGATCGAAGCCGAACGCCACCTCACGGTGCACGCGGGCCAGGTGGTCAGCGGTCCGCAGGCCGAGCAGTGAACCCGGAGGACCCCTCGCGGGTCGTGGACGCGCTCGACGCGATCCGGCGCGAGTTCGGGATGGGTGCGCCGGCGGAGATCGACGCGATCGTCGGGAGCTGGGCCGCGCTGGTAGGCGTCGCGCTGGCCGCGCACAGCGCCCCGCAGTCATTGCGCGGGGGGGTTCTGGTGGTCATCGCGGACGGCGCGGCCTGGGCCGGTCAGCTGCGGTATCTGGACCAGGTCCTCGTCGAGCGGATCGCCGCCGAGCTCCCTGCGGTGACCGTCCGGGAGGTCCGGGTCTCCGTGTCGCGCGAACCGGGTGCGCGAGCGTGAATCGAGGGCCCGCGAGACCGGTGATCGTCCCTCACTTCTGGTAGACTTGCACCAGTGGTAATAGCCCCCTGACCTGCGGTTTCGCGTCCCTCACGCGCAGAATTCGGTGACAAATCGCACCGGTCGGGCCGTCGGGCTGCCGTACCACCTCAATCGACGTCGAAAGGGTGCTCGCGCGTGGCCTACGCGGCAAAGGACATCACCGTTCTGAAGGGCCTCGAGCCGGTCCGGGAACGTCCCGGGATGTACATCGGCTCCACCGGCATCTCCGGGCTCCACCACCTCGTGTACGAGGTCGTGGACAACGCGGTCGACGAGGCGATGGCCGGCCATGCCACCCGGATCGACGTGACCCTGCTCGCCGATGGCGGGTGCCGGGTGCAGGACAACGGCCGCGGGATCCCCGTGGACCCCCACCCGGAGGACAAGAAGAAGTCCGCGGCCGAGATCGTGCTCACGACCCTGCACGCGGGCGGCAAGTTCGGCGGGGAGGGCTACAAGATCTCCGGCGGGCTGCACGGGGTCGGCGTCTCGGTCGTGAACGCGCTCTCGGCGCGCCTCGAGCTCGAGATCCACCGTGACGGTGGCCGCTGGGAGATGGCGTTCGAGAACGGCGGGAACCCCACCGGCCGCATCGTGAAGAAGGCCGACTCGAAGCGCACCGGCACGATCGTCACCTTCTGGCCCGACCCGTCCGTGTTCGAGGAGACCGACTTCCGCGCGCAGACCCTGATCGAGCG
>JADGON010000357.1 GCA_017882945.1 Acidimicrobiia bacterium
GACCGTTTTCGCTGGGGGTGATGGTGACGTCGGGCATTGGGATGACCTTTCGTTAGTAGACCTTGATCGTTTTGGAGAAAGGGAGCTGGCGAATCCGGGTGCCGGTCAGGGCGGCGATCGCGTTCGCCAGGGCGGGGGCGACGGAGGGGACGCTGACCTCGCCGACTCCGCTCGGTGGTTCGGCCGAGTCGATCAGGTGCACCTCCATCCGCGGGACTGAGCGCATCCGCATCACGGGGTAGGCGTCGAAGTTCTGCGTGACGATGTCGCCGCTCTCGCCGAGGACGACCTCGCCCCACGAGGCGGCGCTCAATCCCATAGGAGCCCGCCTTCGACCTGCGCGCGGATCAGGTCGGGGTTGACGTTTCGCCCGCAGTCGAGCGCGAACACGATCCGGTCGACGTGGACCCGGCCGCGGTCGTCAAGCGAGACCTCCGTGACCTGAGCGCTGTGGCCGAGGAAGCCCGAGCTCGTGATCCCGCGGGCGCGGCCTTCGGGCAGCGGCGATCCCCAGTCGGCGCGCTCGGCTGCAAGCTCGAGGGCGCGTAGCGTCCGCGGACTGCCGGCGAGGAGCTCGCGTCGCAGGTCGACAGGGTCCCGGCCGGCCGCGATCGCGAGCTCGTCGAGCGCCGACTCGCGCGCAAACTCCGTATGGGAGTTGCCGACCGATCGCCACACCATCGTCGGAATCCGCGACTCGAAGTTGGTCGACTCGAGCCGGAAGTTCTCGACTGCGTATGGCGGGTCGACTGCGCCGGTGGTCGTGAAGAAGTCGACGCCGTTCGTGAACATCACATCACGGACGAACGGCAGGTTCACGGACGTCGGCTCGGCGACGATTTGCTGATGCCACGCGGTCAAGCGACCGCCGGCGTCGGCGCCGGCCCGGACGCGGTGAGCGGCCATCGCGCGGTAGCGGCCGACTTTGAATTCCTCCTCGCGCAGCGACTGGACCTTGATCGGGTGCTTCCAGTCGAGCGCTCGCGCGATCTGCACCGCTTCGGCCGTCGGATCGCGCTCCGCGCTCGAGTGGAGTCCGAACGATCCGCCGGCGAAGGTGATGTGCACAACCACCTGCTCCTTGTCGATGCCAGCGATCGACGAGGCGTTCATCTTCACGTACTCGGGGGCCTCTGACGCGACCCACACCTCGAGCACGCCGTCCTCGCGCATCCGGCACGCCGCGTTGTTCGGCTCCATCGGGGCGTGAGCGAGGTACGGCAGCGTGTATGTTCCGTCGACCGTCGATGCGGCGTCCGCCAGGGCCGCGTCGACGTTGCCGTCGTCGCGAGCCGTCGCGGCGTTCTCGCCGGATTCGAGCAGCCGGAGGTGCTCGGCGAGCACCTCGTCGGTGCTCCGCCGCTCGGCGTTCGTCTCGTCCCATTCGACGACGAGAGCCCGCAGCCCACGCTGCGCGTCGGCGACCGTCTCGGCCACGACGGCGACGCCCTCCTCGATCGGGACGACCGCGGTCACGCCGGGCTCCGCGAGCGCCGCCTTGTCATCGACCGAGGCAGCCGTGGCGCCGAACCGCGGCGGGTGCAACACCAGCGCCGTCAACATCCCGGGGACGGTGACGTCGATCGTGTACAGGGTGGCGCCGAGAATCTTCGGCACGGCGTCGACACGCAACCGCCCCTCACGCCCGATCAGCTTGTAGTCGGCCGGGTCCTTCGGCTGCACACCATCGGGGACCGCAAGCTGCGCAGCCCGGGCCGCGAGCTCGCCGAAGGTCGCCTGCCTCAGACTCCCGTGGCGTAGAACGCCGCCGCCGACCTCGATCTCATCGGTGGACACCTCCCACGCCTCTGCCGCGGCCATGACGAGCCGCGCCCGTGCTTGAGCCGCGGCCAGCCGGTAACGCACCCAGAACCCCTTCATCGAGTTCGACGCGCCGGTGAGCTGGAAGGCGCTACCGAGGTCAGGGTTTCCGTAGACGTCGCCGTTCGGACCTCGCCCGTTCGCGGCGTTGACGACCCGGACGCGTTCGAACTCTGCGTCGAGCTCCTCGGCGACGATCGTCGCGAGACCGGTATGAATCCCCTGCCCCATCTCGATCTGACTCGAGTACGCGACGACCGTCCCGTCCGGGAGGATGCGCACGTACGGATGGACCGGGTCGACCAACTCCTCCTCCGTGAGCGTGCGGTCTTCGATCTCCTCCGGCGCGATGAGCGGCGCAGGTTCGGGGCCGTTGCTCAACGCGTCGGATGCGGCGTGGATCGCGGCGCGGATCCGAGGGTACGTGCCGCAGCGGCACAGGTTCCCGCTCATCCCGGTGTCGATCGCCGCGTCGTCAGGCGCCGGGTTGGACGTGAGCAGCGAGACCGCGGCCAGTGTCTGTCCCGGCTGGCAGTAACCGCACTGCACGACGTTGGCGCGGTGCCAGGCGTCGCGGACTGCGTCGACCACAGGGCCGGAGGCCCCCTCGACCGTCGTAACGGCCTTGCCCACCGCTCGCTCGCTCGCGGTCTGGCAGGACTTCATGTTGCGTCCGTCGATCAGCACCGTGCACGCCGCACAGAAGCCGGCGCCGCAGCCGAACTTCGTGCCATGCAGTCCAAGGACGTCTCGGAGCACCCACAGCAACGGGGTCTTCGCGTGTCGGTCGTCAACCTCGACCTCGGCGCCGTTGACGACAAGCTTCATCTGAGACCTCCGTGGACCTGGACCTGCGGGCTCTGTTGCACAGCTCTCACGATCGCCCCGACCCAGGTGAGCCGTCCTCACCGGATGATGGTGATTCTCCCGCTACGCGTTGCGGGCGGCTCGCGCGGCGCAGGAGACAAGGTCACCCGCGACCCGGGGACCTCACTCTGCGCTGTCGTCGCTCTGTTGGAGATGATCGAGGGCGGCGAGATCGGCGTCATCGAGCTGGAGCCTGATCGCAGCCACGTTCTCCTCGAGGTGGCTGACCGAGTTCGTGCCCGGAATCAGCAGCATCCGGTCGTAGCGAGCCAGCAACCACGCCAGAGCGATTTGCGCCGGCGTGGCGCCGTGCTTGTCCGCGACCTGGACGATCTTGGCGTCTGCGGCCAGCTGCGCCGGACCGCCAGCGAGCGGAAAGAACGGCACGAACGCAATCTCGCGCTCACCGGCAAACGTGATCAGCTCGTCGTCCCGGCGGTCGATGATGTTGTAGAGGTTCTGGATCTCTGCCACATCGACGAGCTCGAGCGCGCGCTGCACCTGCATCTGATCGACGTTCGACAGTCCGATCAGGTCGAGCTTGCCCTCCTGGCGCAGGTCCTCAAGTGCTCCCAACTGCTCCTCGAGCGCGATCCCCGCGACGTTCTTGGTCCCAACCAAGCGCAGGTTGACGAGGTCCAACCGCTCCACTGCAA